>JAUVIT010000225.1 GCA_030592605.1 Bacteroidota bacterium | reverse complement strand
TATCCTGTTCGCTTAGCTCCTTGTAAAGGGTGTTTGAGACCGGGATCATATCACTTCTGCCCAGGTAGTCCAGATCTGCATCGCAAATGATCTCCTGGTAAATATCCGTAGGCTGCGGAGGCAGCTTGGTGGCCATGATGATATTACATATCTTTTCAACCTGCTCTTCCGTATATCCGTAACCGGGAAGTAAGTTCCTGGCCAGCTCTGCACCATGAAACTCATGCTCATCGTAGGATATGGTATGCCCGGCATCATGTAATAGCGCTGCTGTCTTTAATAGCAGGATCCCTTCATCATCGAGCCCTTCGGCCCAACCAATCAGCTCCACTTCAGTGACCACATCTACTGTATGTTTCACATTATGATAGTACAGGTAGCGGGGTAGCTCATTCTCAAGCCTGTCGAGTATCATTTCCTGGATATCGTAAAACTGAATCAGCTTGAATTTTGTATTGAACAATGCATTGGGCATCACTCCCCGCTCACGCATGGAGTATTCCGGTCGGATCCCTTTCACCTCAAACATCTCCAGGTCGCCCTTGTACTTCACCGGCATCCTTCCGTAATAGTCGCAAATAAAAAACTCCTTGATCAACTCATAGGTCATTACCGAGATAAGTATATTTCCGCTTTCGCTTACGCCCTGCATACGATGTGCAATATTGACCGTATCCCCTTTAATGTCATAAGAAATTTTCTTCTTTCCCGATATGGTGGCAGTTACAGGACCTGTATGAATTCCCAAACTCAGGTTCCAGTAGCGCTTTCCATCTATTCGCCTGAGCTGATTCAGAAAAATATTCATTTCCAGTGCTGCCATCACCACATCAATGGGATTGGTAATATTTTTCTCCGGAATCCCTCCCGCAGCCATATAAGTATCTCCAATCGTCTTGATCTTATGTATCTTATACTTTTTCAGGATGCGGTCGAATTCTATCAGGACTTCATCAAGCTGGTCCATCACCACCTCGGAAGAATCATTATCGGTGAGATGCTTAAACCCCGTAATATAGGCAAAGAGGACCGTGGCCATCTTATACTTCTTGATCCGCTCCCCGGTTTCCAGATACCGTTCCTCCTTCATTCCCAACCGGGCATCCTTTAGGCGCAGCTTCAGGTTTTCATTCTGCTCCGAAAGCTCGATGATCGCTTTCTGCAGCTTATCATTCTTATCATACAGCTCCTGATTCTTCCTTACCAGCTTCTTGATCCGCTTTAACAGTACATCCTGTTTTTGTCCCATTATGTTTAATATCTTTGCATGGTATTCTATCCTATGCACATGAAAAACATAGCCATTCTAACTGCCCTTTTCTTTATTACATTACAGTCGCTCTACTCTCAGAAGAACGTAAAATCCTTCCTGGTGGTTTCATATAATGTGGAAAACCTTTTCGACACCATCAATTCTCCCCAGTTTTCAGATGATGAATTCACACCTTCCGGAGCAAAAGCATGGACCTATGATCGATATAAGAAAAAATTAAATGACCTGGCCCGGGTTGTTCTCTCTATTCCCGGGAAGAAGCTTCCGGCTGTGATTGGCTTATCAGAAATTGAAAACAGGCAGGTCCTTGAAGATCTGGCTAATCAGCGTGGTTTACGCAAAGGGAAATATGAAATAGTGCATGAGGATGGCCAGGATCCCAGGGGAATTGATTGTGCTCTGCTTTACAGGCCAGATCTTTTCAAGTACAAATCGCATGAATATGTTCCCATAGCCGATCCGGTTGATCCTGACTACCTCTACAGGAGTATTCTACATGTACATGGAAAGGGCCCGGATGGCTCCAGTCTGCATATTTTCGTAAATCACTGGAAATCGCGTAGCGGGGGCGAGCTGGAGACCGAGAGACAACGCATGTTTTCCGCCATAACCCTGCGGAAGCAGATGGATTTGCTGATGGCCAGGGAGTCAGACTTCAAAGTAATTGTAATGGGGGACTTCAACGATGAGCCCACCAACCGAAGCCTTACAAACGGACTTTCGGCCCTCAACAAGCGTCGCAATATCCAGATGGGGGATTACTACAATCTCTTTTATGATCTCCACAACATCGAAGGCAAGGGAACCTACAACTACCAGGGAAAATGGAACATGCTGGACCAGATAATCGTCTCCTACAGCCTGCTGAATCAGGAGAGAGGGCTCACCACCGGGTACAACAGAGGAGTAATTCTGAAAGAGGAATGGATGCTTTATGTGAGTGAAAAAAATGGAGAGAGCCTTCCATCTGCCACCTACGGAGGACCTGAGTATTACGGAGGACCCAGTGACCATCTTCCCATTTTTGTAGAATTCACCTGGTAAGATGGAGTTCAGGCTCACCTCGGATTTCAAACCCACAGGGGACCAACCAGACGCCATTCAACAACTGGTGGACGGTTTCAATGCAGGTGAGCAGTTCCAGACCCTGCTGGGCGTCACAGGATCGGGAAAAACTTTTACAGTGGCCAATGTGATCAGGGAACTTGACCGTCCGGTACTGGTACTGAGCCACAATAAGACGCTGGCAGCACAGCTGTACAGTGAATTCAAACAATTCTTTCCCGAGAATGCGGTGGAGTATTTTGTCAGCTATTACGACTACTACCAGCCCGAAGCCTATCTCCCGGTTACAGACACTTATATTGAGAAGGATCTCTCCATTAATGATGAGATTGAAAAGCTGAGACTGAGTACAAGCTCTTCTTTGTTATCCGGAAGAAGGGATGTGGTGGTGGTCTCCTCGGTATCGTGCCTGTATGGCATCGGGAATCCTGATGACTTTCATAACTCCACCATCAAAGTCAGAAAAAACGAAATGTTAAGCCGGAATGTTTTCCTCAGGAGACTGGTGGATGGCCTTTACTCCCGAAACGAGGTGGATTTCAAACCTGGCACCTTTCGGGTAAGAGGCGATACAGTGGATATTTATCTGGCCTATACAGACCTGGCTTACCGGGTTGAGTTCTGGGGAGATGAGATCGACTCCATCAAATCCATCCACCCGGTGGCCGGACACACCATTGAGGAACACAGCGAGGTTGTGATCTTTCCAGCCAATATTTTCATCACCTCCAAAGAACGAACCAAGTCAGCCATTCATGAGATCCAGGACGACATGATGCAACAGGTGGATTTCTTCAAGAAGGAGCAGAAACTCATTGAGGCTCAACGGATCGAAGAGCGGGTTACCTACGATTTGGAAATGATTCGCGAGCTGGGATTTTGTCCGGGTATTGAGAACTATTCCAGGTATTTTGATGGCCGTCCGCCAGGAACCAGGCCCTTCTGTCTGCTGGACTATTTTCCGGATGATTTTATCACAGTAATTGATGAGAGTCATGTCACCCTTCCCCAGGTACACGCCATGTACGGAGGTGACTACTCCAGAAAAAAGAATCTGGTGGAGTACGGTTTTCGCCTACCTGCAGCGGCGGATAATAGACCACTGAAATTCACTGAATTTGAGAATTTTATTGGCCAGACTCTTTTTGTTAGTGCCACGCCAGCTGATTATGAACTGGAGCGTTGCGGAGGGGTTATCGTGGAACAGGTGATCCGGCCCACAGGACTGTTGGATCCAGCCATTGAGATTATGCCAAGTGTAAATCAGATAGATCAGCTGATTGGTGAGATTAACAAGCGCGTTGTAAAAAATGAACGGGTTCTGGTAACCACGCTGACCAAGCGGATGGCCGAGGAGCTCACCAACTACCTTGTTAAACTGAATATCCGGAGCCGCTATATCCATTCGGATGTAACTACCATGGATCGCGTGGAGATCCTGGAGGGCCTCAGGAAAGGAAACTTTGATGTGCTGGTGGGGATTAACCTGCTTAGAGAAGGACTGGACCTTCCGGAGGTTTCACTGGTAGCCATTCTGGACGCAGATAAGGAAGGATTCCTGAGATCGGAACGCGCGCTAACCCAGACAGCCGGACGCGCCGCCAGGAACCTGAATGGAAAGGTTATTATGTTTGCCGACAAGATTACCGGATCCATACAGCGAACCCTTGATGAAACAAAGCGTAGAAGGATTAAACAGATGGCCTATAACGAAGAGCATCAGATTACTCCCACCCAGATCATCAAATCAACCCACAGCCTCTTTGATAAGAGTAGTGAACAGTTAAGAAGGGAAGGCGCCTATGCCGATCAGGCCAAAAGTGATATTGCAGCCGATCCGGTGGTCAGGTATATGGGCAAGCCAGAACTGGAAAAAGTCATTGATAAGACGAAAAAGCTGATGGAGAAAGCTGCCAAAGAGCTGGACTTTATCGAAGCTGCCCGTTTCAGGGATGAGATGTACGCCTTCCAGGAACTCCTGACGAAGCTAAAGGAATCCAATGAGTGATTTAGAACTGCTGTAAACAAAAGCGGGGCTACCTACCGGCAGCCCCACTTCACGATCAAAATTATTTTTCTACCCCAGGTATGTCTTCAGGAGTTTACTTCTGGAAGTGTGGCGGAGTCTGCGTATCGCTTTT
>JAUVIT010000309.1 GCA_030592605.1 Bacteroidota bacterium | reverse complement strand
ATGGATATGTTTTTCCATCCAGTGAGATTTATGACGGATTGGCTGCTGTTTATGACTACGGACAATACGGCGTTGAACTGAAGAATAACATCAAAAAATACTGGTGGGACTCGCTGGTCCTGCTGCATGAAAACGTGGTGGGACTCGATTCTGCCATCTTTATGCACCCCACTATCTGGAAGGCATCGGGACATGTGGATGCCTTTAGCGATCCGCTTATCGACAACAAGGATTCCAAGAAGCGCTACAGGGCCGATATACTTATCGAGGACCAGATGGCCAAATACGAGGCCAAGATTAAAAAAGAGGTGGTGAAGGCAAAGAAACGCTTTGGAGACTCCTTCGACGAAGCACAGTTTATCAGCACCAATCCCAGGGTATTGGCCAACCAGGAGAAGCTGGACACCCTGCATGGACGCTTTGTGAAGGCGCTAAACGATTCCGACCTGGTGGAGCTGAAGCAGATCATTGTGGATGAAGAAATTGTTTGTCCCATCTCAGGATCAAAGAACTGGACAGATGTCAGGCAGTTTAACCTGATGTTCTCAACCGAAATGGGATCTACCTCAGAGAGCGCCAACAAGATTTTCCTGCGTCCCGAAACTGCCCAGGGCATTTTTGTAAATTATCTGAATGTACAAAAATCGGGCAGGATGAAGATCCCCTTCGGGATTGCACAGATTGGGAAAGCCTTCAGAAATGAGATTGTAGCCAGGCAGTTTATCTTCCGAATGCGTGAATTTGAACAGATGGAGATGCAATTCTTTGTCCCCCCGGGCTCTGAACTGGAGTGGTTCAAGACCTGGAAGGAGACAAGGATGAAGTGGCACCGTGCCCTTGGATTCGGAGATGAGAAATACCGCTTCCACGACCATGACAAGCTGGCCCATTATGCCAATGCTGCTACTGATATTGAATTCGAATTCCCCTTTGGTTTTAAAGAGGTGGAGGGAATTCATTCCCGCACAGACTTCGACCTGGGAAGTCATCAGGAGTACTCCGGGAAAAAACTCCAGTATTTTGATCCGGACACCAACAAGAACTATGTCCCTTATGTAGTTGAAACCTCCATCGGCGTGGACAGGATGTTCCTCCAGATAATATCTGCTGCCTATACCGAAGAGACCATTACCAAGGAGGACGGATCAACTGACACCAGGGTGGTATTGAAACTGCCCCCCGTTCTGGCTCCTGTAAAACTGGCGGTTTTCCCGCTAACCAAAAAAGATGGTCTGCCCGAAAAAGCCCGCAAGATAATGCATGAGCTGAAGTTTGATTTTAACTGTCAGTACGAGGAGAAGGACTCCATCGGGAAACGATACCGCAGGCAAGATGCCATCGGAACTCCATTTTGTATCACCATTGATCATCAAACCCTGGAGGACGATACAGTAACCATACGTTACAGGGACACCATGAAACAGGATCGCATCCATTGGTCCAAACTTAAGGGGATCATCCAGGAGAAAGTGAGTATGAGAAAACTCTTTGAAAAATTAGCCGATTAATCAACAGATTATGAAAAATGCCCTCATCGAAGCTCTGAAATCATTTTCAAGAACGCATCTGATCATTATTGCTGGTTTTGTGGCACTTGCCCTGGCATATATGAGCCCGGTGCTTGATGGCAAGGTGCTTTCCCAACACGATATGACCCAGTTTGAAGGGGTAAGACAGGAGTTAACAATCTATGAGGAAGAAAGCGGGGAATCTTCCCAATGGACCAATTCACAATTTTCGGGGATGCCCTCCTTTCATGTGGGTCCAACCGGGGCAAGAACCACTGTATTCAGAGAAATAGCAAAAGTGACCCGCTTTGGGGCCGGAATGTCCAATCCCATCGCCATCCTCTTTGCATATCTGGCATGTTTCTATATTCTGCTGCTCACCCTGCGTCTCTCTCCATGGCTAAGCGCCATTGGAGCCATCGCCTTCGCACTTTCCTCCTACAACCTGATCATCCTGCAACCCGGCCACATCAGCAAGGCTTACGCCATTGCATTTATGGCTCCTGTGGTGGCGGGAATTCTGTTAAGCTACCGTGGTAAATACCTGGTCGGAGGACTTATATTCATGCTGGGGCTGGGGATCGAATTATACTACAACCACCTGCAGATTACCTACTACCTGATGCTGCTATCTGTCATCATTGTGCTCTCCACAGGGGTGTTCGCAATTATCCAAAAACAGCTGCGGAAATTTATGACTGCATCGGGAGTTCTTTTGATAGGGGCTATGCTGGCACTGCTGCCCAACTTATCGACCCTATGGACCAACTATGAGATCTCCAAACAGAGTATCCGGGGAAGGCCTGTTCTTACCCAGAATGAGGAGAACCAGACTTCTGGCCTGGACAAGGATTACGCCCTTAGCTGGAGCTATGGTAAGGCGGAAACCTTCTCTCTGATGATTGCCTATATGACCGGAGGAAAAACCGCAGCCATGGGCGGAAATGAAAAAGCCATGGAAAAGGTGAGTCCACAATTAAAGGAAACCGTTGCAGCACAAAACCAGTACTGGGGTGCAAAAGTATCCACCTCAGGTGACAATTATTCGGGTGCCATCGTGGTATTTTTCTTTGTGCTTGGACTTTTTCTTATCAAAGGTCCCATGCGCTGGTGGATCATCATAAGCAGCCTGCTTTCCATCCTGCTGGCCTGGGGCTATAATTTCCAGGCACTATCCTACTTCTTCCTGGATCATGTTCCGCTATACAACAAGTTCCGGACCGTAGAGATGACCCTGGTCATCGTCTGCTTCAACATACCGCTTCTGGCCTTCCTGGCTATTGACCGGATTCTTAAAGAGCCGGACTTAATAATGAAAAACAGGAAAGAGTTCCTGATGGCTTTTGGCCTTACCGGGGGACTCTCCCTGCTCTTTTTCCTGATACCCGGTCTTTTTAGCTTCTTTACGGAACGGGAACAAGAGATATTTAATCAGCAGCTGCAGGGTTCAAATGTCCAGTATGCCTCTCAGTTCCGACAGTTTATGGACGAACTGGAAGCTGCAAGAATCTACATCTTCAGGCACGATGCTATACGTAGTTTTGTATTGATTGCACTGGCCTTCGGACTTACCTGGTACTTTGCCAGCAAGAAGCTGAAGCTGGCATGGTTCCTGGCAGGGCTTGCGCTACTGGTCACCCTTGACCTCTGGTTAATCGACCACCGTTACCTGAACAAGGACAATTTCGTTTCGAAAAGACAGCAGGAAAATAGCATGGCCATGACCACTGCCGATGAGCTTATCCTCCAGGATCCGGATAAACACTACCGGGTGGCCAACCTTACTGTATCCACATGGCAGGATGGGACCACTTCCTACCATCACAAGTCTATTGGGGGCTACCACGGAATTAAATTAAGGAGATACCAGGATCTGATTAATGTTT
>JAUVIT010000037.1 GCA_030592605.1 Bacteroidota bacterium | reverse complement strand
AGAGCATATCGTCCCGTTCCAGATCATCCTGGATCGCAAAGAATCCTTCAGAAGCGTTGTAGGTCTCCAGGTAGTTCATCTCGTCGGAAGGAATCAGCTTTCTGAAAGATTCACGGTAGGGGGTAAAGCTAACCCCTCCATGGGTGAAGAGTTCCAGGTTGGGCCAAACATCAAGTATGCTGTTTTTTCCTGTGAAATCAAGGACTGCTCTTAGAAGCACCAGGTTCCAGGAAGGGACGCCTGCAATGCTGGTCACATTTTCAGTGATGGTGTAGCGGGTAATTCTATCCAGTTTCTCTTCGAAATCGGGAATCAATGCAATTTCCGAAGTTGGAGTTCGGATAAACTGTGCCCAAAAGGGGAGGTTTTCAATAAGAACAGCAGACAAGTCTCCGTAATAGGACTGGTTGCTAAGATTATTAACCTCCGCACTTCCTCCCAGGGTAAGGGTTTTACCTTTCAGAACGGAACTATCAGGTTTCTGTTTTTTATAGATTGCAATCACGTCCTTGGCTCCCCTGAAGTGACAATCTTCCATTGCTTCGTTGCTGACCGGGATAAACTTGCTCTTATCGGAGGTGGTACCGGACGATTTGGCGAACCACTTAATCTCAGTGGGCCAGAGCAGGTTCTGTTCGCCCTCCCGAAGCCGGTTGATGTAGGGTTTTACATCATCATAGGTAGAGATGGGTACCCTAAGCTGGTATTCTTTTATACTGGAGATGGAATCAAAACCATACTGAATGCCCCAGGTGGTGCGCATGGCTTGTTCTATCAATTTGCTAAAAACCTCCTGCTGTACGTCAAAGGGGTATTTCATGAACAGCTCAATCTGGTGAAGCCGTTTCACATTCACCCAGGAAATGATGGAGTTTAGCAGGGGCATGCCGGATCGTTTACAGGATCAGCATCGCATCTCCATAGGTGCCGAATTTGTACTTCTCCTTAATGGCAACCTCATAGGCACGCATCAATTGATTGTAGCCTGCAAATGCAGAGACCATCATCAGCAATGTTGAATAGGGCAGGTGGAAGTTGGAGATCATCCTGTTGGGTACACTGAATTCGTAAGGTGGAAAGATAAATTTATTGGTCCACCCGTCAAACTCCTTCAGGAATCCATCGGTAGAAACAGAACTCTCAAGTGTTCTCATGACGGTTGTTCCAACAGCACATACGTTATTTTTTCGCTCTTTGGCTGCATTTACCAATTTGACAGAATCATTCAGGATATTTATTCTTTCAGAATCCATCTTATGTTTGGTCAGGTCCTCCACATCCACGGTTCGGAAATTTCCAAGTCCCACATGCAATGTGATGTAGGCAAAGTTAATTCCCTTGATCTCGAGACGCTTCAGTAATTCCCGGCTGAAGTGCATGCCTGCGGTTGGGGCGGCTACGGCACCTTCATGTTTTGCATAAACGGTCTGGTAACGTTCTTTGTCTTCCGGCTCCACTTTTCTTTCGATAAACTTGGGAAGTGGAGTTTCACCCAATTCGAACAGGGTTTTTTTGAATTCGTCATAGTCTCCATCGTAGAGAAAGCGAAGGGTTCTTCCCCTGGAGGTAGTATTATCAATTACCTCGGCAACAAGTACATCATCCTCTCCGAAGTAGAGTTTGTTACCAATCCGGATTTTCCGGGCCGGATCTACAAGTACATCCCAAAGACGTTGTTCCCTGTTAAGCTCCCTTAATAGAAACACCTCTATTTCTGCTCCGGTTTTTTCCTTGTTCCCATAGAGACGGGCAGGAAACACCTTGGTATCATTGAACACCATCACATCGCGATCGTCAAAATAGTTGATGACATCCTTAAAGGTAAGGTGCTCAATTTGTTCTGTGTCGCGGTGCAAAACCATCAGCCTTGACTCATCACGATTCTTTGCTGGAAATTTTGCTACCAGCTCGGGGGGCAGATCGAATTTATACTGGGAAAGCTTCATATGTTAGATTGTGAATTTTTGTTTGATGCGAGCCTCGTTATACGTAAGAAACGCAAAAAGGTTACAAAGGTTTAAGATTTTTTATAAAGTTCTCTACGGAGATGGCCTGATCCACATGATAGGGGCCAATTCTGGTGCGTCTGAGCCCGGTGAGATGAGCCCCCGATTCAAGCATAGTCCCCAGATCTCTGGCCAATGACCTGATATAAGTTCCCTTGCTGCAATCTATCTGGAGACTTAGGTCGGGCAACTCTGCAGAAAGTAATTTCAGCTGGGAAATATGTACATGCTGCAGCTTCAGTTCTACCGTTTTGCCTTTCCTTGCCATGGCATAGGCGCGTTTTCCATCTACACTTTTGGCTGAATAGATGGGAGGCATCTGTTCCTGATCACCCGAGAGCTGCACCAGGGCCTGCTCAATTTTTTCGGGAGTGATATGCTCCCAGGGAAATGTAAGATCCACATCCGTTTCCAGGTCGAAGGAAGGTGTTGTGGCTCCAAGCCTGACCTGTGCCGTATATGCCTTATCCATATCCTGGTACTGCATGATCTGCTTGGTTGCCTTTCCCGTACAGATAATAACCAGTCCGCTAGCCAGAGGGTCCAGCGTACCTGCATGTCCTACCTTGATTTTCTGGATCCCCAGGTGATGCCTGAGCGATTTACGGATCTTATTGACCACATCAAAGGAAGTCCAGGTAAGGGGCTTGTCAATGTACAGGACTGCACCGTCCAAGTATTCTTCAGGCCTAGTATACTCCATATAATCAGGCAAATATGATTGAAATGAGTCCTACGATAGCGCAATAGATGGCAAACCAGTAAAAATTTCCCTTTTTTACGAGATTGATCATCCATGTGCAGGCCAGGTATCCTGACAGGTAAGCAGCCAGGAAGCCAATGATCAGGGAGCCTGCGGAAATTCCAACTTCCGAAGAGGATGATGACATAGAAAGAATATCCAGCAGGGCGGCACCAATGATAGGAACTAAAACCATCAGGAAGGAGAACTGCGCCACATCACTGCGTCCGTTTTTTAGTAAGAGACCGGTTGAGATGGTTGCTCCGGACCTTGATATTCCAGGAATGGTCGCAATGGCCTGTGCAATACCCATAAGAAGCGCATCCAGGAAGGGGATCTTCTTTTTACCGGGTTTAACCAGCTGGGTGGAGATCAGCAGCAAGGCTGTTACCATCAGGGCACTGCCAACGAGCACCAGGTTTCCTGAGAAGAGCGATTCCACCTCTTCGCGGTATAATATCCCTACGATCAACACCGGGACCATGGATATGAGAATTTTGGATACATACTTGGTCTCTTCGTTCCATTTGAACTGGAACAGGCCGGTAAAGAGTTTCAGTATATCCTTATAGAATACCGTAATGGTACTAAGCACAGTGGCAAAATGAACCAGTACTGTAAAGGAGAGACTTTCCTGTACCTCTACATTTAACAGGACTTTCCCTATTTCAAGATGTCCACTGCTGCTTACAGGAAGAAATTCTGTGAGTCCCTGGACCAATCCAAGGATCAATGCTTCAAACCAGGTCATTTGCTATCCGATCGGGGCTTTTTCATAATGGCCCAAATCTCGAAGATAAATCCTGCCAGTACAACAATGGGCGCCAGAGTAATCCGACGAAAACTGAATATCTCCTCCTCATTGAAAATGGCAGGATCTTCGGATTTCCCTCCAATCATCAGGATGAATCCCAAGACGATTATGGCAAATCCAATGACCAGGAGTATGTAATTTTCCTTGGCCAGTGCAAAGCTCTCTTTGTCTGTGCTTTTTTTACTCATATTAACTCAATTAATAAAGCTTATCTGTTTTTATATTCAGGTATTTATTCACCGCAAAGAAGGTTGAAATCACGTTGAGAACGATACCTGTGAGGATCACTCCCAGAGCCAGAATTGACAGCATGTCATAGTCTTTCAGTGAGATCACTCCTTCAAACTCTTCCTGTAGCAGGTAGACCAGTCCAAAAAGAATTGCAAGGGCTACCAGGCTTCCCGTAAAACCGCTGGCTGCACTGGTGAAGAGGAAGGGTTTACGGATAAACCCTCTTGTTGCACCCACCAATTGCATGGTATTGATTATAAATCGTTTGGAGTAAATCGACAGCCTGATGGTGTTGTTAATCAGCGTAATGGAAATCAGCGTCAGCAGGGTAGAGAATCCCAGGATGATCAATGTAATCTGACGTATATTCTCATTTACCGCATACAGCAGAGATTTCTTATAGTACACTTCCTCAATGGAGTCATACTGCATCAGGTCCTGCTCAATAATCATCACTGAATCGGGATTAGCCCAGGGTTGGTGCAACTTGACCCTGATGGATGGAGGAAGGGGATTGTAGCCCAGGAAGCGTATGAAGTCCTCTCCCAGCATCTGTTCGGTTTCCAGTGCAGCTTCCTCTTTAGTGATATACTCGGTGGAGAGTATAAATTCCCTGGAGTCCAGTATTTTCTGAAGCTGGTAAATATCAGCTTCCTTGACATTTTCTTTAAGGATTACATTGAAACCAATGCTTTCCATCACCTGCTTACGGATGTTCCGGCCATTGATCAACAACAAGCCTACCATTCCAAGCAGTAATAAAACCAGTGATATACTAATGATCGATGTAATGTAGGAGCTGCGAATTCTCCGGGAATATGTCCTATTTTCCTTCTTTGACATGCCTAAAAAATTGGCTGTCGCAAAGATAGGAATTTAATCGAGGATTTTGGTCCACCCGAAGGAATCCTCAAGATCACCATTCTGCATCCCCAGGAGGGTCTCGTAGAGTTTCGTGGATACAGGACCTGGTGTGACCCCGTCCCCGAAAGAATACGTGATTCCATTATCTACATCAGCCACCTTTCCAATGGGCGAAATAACCGCTGCTGTACCACATGCTCCAACCTCTTCGAAGGTTGAAAGTTCTTCCACGGGTACTGGGCGCACTTCCACTTTCATACCCATCTGTTTGGCCAGGTCCTGCAGGCTCCGGTTGGTGATGGATGGAAGAATGGAGTGCGATTTTGGCGTGATGTAGGTGTTATCCTTGATCCCGAAAAAATTAGCGGGACCGCACTCATCGATGTACTTCTTCTCCTTGGCATCGAGGTAAAGGGCGGTGGCAAAGCCACTCTGATGAGCATCTGCTATGGAACCCATGCTGGCAGCATAGTTACCTCCAACTTTCAGATGGCCGGTTCCCAGAGGTGCAGCCCTGTCATGATCCCTGCAGATCATCACGTCAACCGGTTTAAAACCAGCCTTGAAATAGGGCCCTACCGGCATCACAAATATCAGGAAGGTATACTCTGCGGCGGGTTTTACACCCACTTCCGGACCAGTTCCGATCAGCAGGGGGCGGATATATAGGGAGGCACCTGTACCATGGGGCGGTATAAAGCGCTTATTCAGCATAACCACCTTCTCTACCGCTTCCATAAAAAGCTCAATGGGAACTTCGGCCAGGTGAATTCCTTTGGCCGACTCGATCATTCTAAGCGCATTCTCCTTATGCCGGAACAGCCGGATACGTCCGTCCTTTCCGGTAAACGCCTTTAGTCCTTCGAAGGACTCCTGACCGTAGTGCAGGCATGTAGCTCCGATATGAATAGGAAGATATTCGTCTGAGGAGACTTCAAGTTCGCCCCAAAGCCCATCTTTAAAGACACACCTTACATTGTAATCGGTCTTCATTATTCCAAAGCCAAGATTTTTCCAGTCAAGTTCCATGATGATATGTTAGAGGTTATAGTAAGAGACCAAAAGTAATGAAACATCCTCGCTGCAACAATAAAGAAATGATGTTGTAAAAGGATGTTTTAAATCCATCTTTCCTGATCCAGGATGGACATTTGATCGCTACCTGATACCTCTCGCATCCTTTGTGCAGCTACGGTATAGAATTCAAAGTTAAAAAGCAATTCCTGCTGCTGTTTTTTAAACTGTTGCCCATTGATATTTGAGCCTGCCTCTTTCATCTCCTTGAACAAGTCTTTAACCACTGTAGTATAGTCGGGCCAGCTAATGTAGTCCATTCTGGCATCGATCAGGATTTTTTCCAGGCGGTTGTTTGGTTTGAAAGGTATTTTGGTAGCCAGTATCAGGTTCGAGATCTGGTCGATTTGTTTTTCCGAATAAGAGAAATCCGGGAGGATCTCCCTGCTGATGACGGCGGAACGGTTTTCAAAATTGTGATAGTCCTGGATGAATCCGGTGAAGAGCATCATGGCGGCTGTTCTAACCAGAAGCCGGCCTTCCTGTTCAATTCCTTCAGAACGGCAAAGCAGGAAGGAATGGTTATAGACTTTCCTGGCGTATTCAAGTTTGTGAAAATGAAGTGATTCGGGAAGTTTCGTCATGATATCACTGAAAACTTTATCCTCCAGGTCACCCAGTCTGAGAAGCTGGAGCTTCAAGAAGAACCGTCTGTTGGGGATTCCCTTCAGGTCGACCGATAACTCAGGACGCAGACCGTTTACATAATACATATCGATGTTCCCCTTGTACTTTACAGGAAGCTTGCCCCGGTATTCACACAGGAAATAGTCCTTCACCATTCCGTAGGTAATACCGGAAATATTTATTTTTCCGGGGGTGCCTGATGATTCCATCCGGGAGGCCGTATTTACGGTATCGCCCCATATGTCGTAAGAAATCTTTTTATGTCCCACGACGCCTGCAATAACCGGACCTGTATGGATCCCGATTCTCAGATCCCAGATTTCGGCCCTGGATGATTTAAGTTGTTGCATATAGGATTGGATCTCCAGGGCTGCCATCACGACTTCTACCGGATTTGTACTGTTTTTAAGGGGAATTCCTCCTGCAGCCATGTAGGCATCACCTATGGTTTTAATTTTCTCAATATTGTATTTTTCAACCACCGAATCGAAATGAAAGAAAAAGGTATCCAGTTCATCGATCAGCTTCTCCGGATTCATCTCTTCTGCTATTTTTGTAAAGCCTTGAATATCAGAAAACAGCACAGTGGCTCTTTCATATTTATCCCACTTGGCCTTTCCTTTTGTTTTGATTTGTTTGGCGGTCTCTTCAGGAAGAATCTCTGCGACCAGTTTGTCCAATCTCTCCTTCTCGGCAGCCATGTTCTGAATCCTGAGTTCCATTTTTTTCTCAATCCTTGATTCGGCTCTGTGGGAACTAAGCATGTTCAATTGTTGTAAAAGAAATAGTCCTGCCAGAAGGAATATCCCATAGATAACATAGGCATACCATGTTGCATACAGCGGAGGGGCAATAGTAAATGGCATCTGTGTGGCCTCCGTCATCCTTCCATAGAGATTCATGGCCTGTACTTCAATAGAATACCTACCATGCTTTAATCCCGCCACCTTATAATCTCTGCTGGAGCTCCATCCGGACCAGGCTGCATTGCCGGGCCTTAGTCTGTATCTGAAAAGAGGCTCGGGCTGGCGCTGTAATTCAAGACCGGAGATATGAAATTCCCGACCCTTATCTTCAGCTTCGGCGTCCACAAGGCTTATGGAAATGTTGTCAGTCACCCTTTTCAGGTGATGCAGATCAAAGAGTGAAATTTTATCCTTCCCGGTGACAAAGAGTACACTATCGGCAAAAGCCATATCAACGACTTCTCCAAGGTAAGGCAATACAGGAAAAGCAGCGTAAGTGGCTGTAGATTCATCCAGGTCACTCGTATACAATAAGCGGGAAAGATAATCACTGCTGTTTTGAAGAATCCAGAAATTACCCATTGTTGCTGGAAGAATCATGTCGGATCTGGAGAGAAGTTCTGACATGTGACCTTCCGGTAAGGGTTGAAAAATCTCTTCATTTTTGTCGTAGCGATACACCTGCTGACTGCCTACCAGGAGAAGGTCCTGTTCCACTTTCAGAAGTTTATACAGCAGTTCATGTGAATGAAATGGAACTGAAGTGATTCTATCGGCCCGGTTGTTGATCCTGAAAACTCCCTTGGTACAGAGAAAAAAGGTATTGTTATCGTAGCTTATAAAGGAGTGGGCATATTGAAGGGATGGGTTTATAGGAGTTGATTCCCAGCCATCATAGCTCTGCTTATAGCTGACGATTCCCTCCTGGCTAGCTGCTACGATACTGCCTTTCCTGAGGGCCATGATTCCTGTAAAGGAGCCTTTATCAATCAGTCCAGCATTACTATCAGTGATTAGATAAAGCCCATTCGATCCTGCTGCGAACACCTGGCCGTTGACGCTGGAAAACATGTGTATGGACTGGTTAGACTCGGGCAGCAGGTTGACCATGGACCACTGGCCCCTTTTTGCCAGATCTTTTGAAACGGAGTAAACTCCACGGGAAGTCCCCAAAAGAATGCGGTCCTTTAAAACCATGGATTTCAGGATTCGCCCGGTGGCGACAGTACCGGTTTCCAGAATGTTCAGGGGTGAGGGCTCATAGATTTGATGAAGAGTGTAGGCTCCCAATATCCAGATCTCCGACTTTTTCCAGACAAAAACCTGCTTGATCCCATTGGCAGGAATACCGATTTTGTCTCTGATTATCTCAAGGAATTCCTTGTTTGGCGGGGCACCGGAAGGCTTTTCTACTATCTGTTCATCCTGCTTGTTAAGAAACTTTATCTCCGATTTGGTAAAGCGAATGGAGCCTTTATTTGAGTAAATGAGAATAGTTCCTGATCTGTTTTGGATACCTGTTGGAGTAAATGATCTTTTTGATACAGTCAGAAGGTGTTTTCGTGAGATGGTGCGGAAGGAGCCACCTTTTTCCCTGAGCAGGAAGCCGAGATCATTTTTTGAAACATAGTAGAGCGTATCAGAATTATCCTCGCATATGTAAATCGGTCCATCCATCGGAAAATGACTGATGTAAGGGCCACTAATAATAATCAGTCCGTTCTCTTTTCCAATGAATAGGGTTCCTTCCGAGTCACGGAAGAATGTTTCATTTGGAATCTCGCTGTATTGAGAAGGAAGATTTATTTCCTGTATCCAAGGGGTCAGATGGAGGTCGCTTTGTTGTGCAAATCCCCAATTGATGCATGATTCACAAGTGATGAGCAGGAAAAAAATCAAGAAAACCCTGTATGACTTGAAGAATAAATTCATAACTTGTGAAACTCAGGCCGTGATTTCTTCGTAAGACTATTATCAAAAGTAAAAAAATATATTTAGCCTTTATTGATAACCAAATAACAGGATATTTATGGAAAAGTTAGAAAGGCCAATTATAGTACCCTGGGATTTCTCACAGGTGGCTGAGAACGCTTTTCAGCATGCTGTAAATATCTCCAAGGTAGTGAATAGAGAAATTCTTCTGTTACACATTGTACATGAAGAAAGGGATAAGGATTCAAAAGACGTAGAGCTGAAGGCATCAGCCGAGAAGCTTGGAAAGGAGTATGGAAAAAAACCTTCTTTTGAGGTGGTGAAGGGATCTATTTTCCATGCCATTGGAGAAACTGCTAAGGAGTTAAAAGCGGAAATGATCATCATGGGGACCCACGGGGTGAAGGGTGCTCAGAAACTTTTTGGCAGCAAGGCCCTCAAAGTAGTGGTTTCTTCCCGGATTCCATTTCTTGTGGTACAGGATAAGCCAAAAAAGAATACCATTGATACCATTTTGCTTCCCATTGACTTTAAACGTGAGAATAAGGAGAAGGCAAACTGGATCTATTATCTGGCCAGGAACTTTGGGGCCAAGTTTATTATCCTGAAGTCAAGGGCCAAGGACAAGGGATTTAAACGTAAGACACTCTCCAATATAAAATATGTTGAGACTTT
>JAUVIT010000344.1 GCA_030592605.1 Bacteroidota bacterium | reverse complement strand
TGAGCCTGCTGGGTGGTAAAAAGATCTTTGAAAAGCTGATCGGTGTGGAAATCACCGGGAAAGATGTGATACCTAAGCTTCGCTGGATCAAACAGAACCTGCCAGATCTTTACAGACAGACGGAATACGTATTGGATGTAAACGGATATCTGAAATTCCGCGCCACAGGGAAAAAAGTTTTTGAATGGTCGGGAGCCTGTTCCTATGGCTTTAACCTGAAAAAGAAAGACTGGGAGCGCTTGCTGTTTAAAGTATCGGGTTTCGACATCAACAAACTACCTCCCCTGGTCAGATCCACCGATGTGGTTGGAACGCTAAGTAATGAAGCAGCTGAAGAGATGGGGCTTCCCCGAAGCGTGAAGGTATTCGGGGGATGCGATGATACCCAGAGTGCAGCGGCAGGATCAGGCTCTACAGGCGAGGGAGATGCCCACATCTACCTGGGGACTTCGGCCTGGGCGGGCATTACCACGGGAAAGAACCTGAAACACAAAAACGGAGCTGTAGTGTTGCAGAGCGCCGATGCTCAAAAAAACCTGCTGGTTGGAATTACTGAATCGGCAGTGGCCAACCTGGACTGGATGATCGAGAAATTCTACAAGCTGGAAAAGAACGATCCGGCCATCAGCAACATTTATACTTTTATTGACAAGGAAACAGCAGGCATCCCCCCGGGATCCGACCATTTGATTTTCACCCCCTGGCTTTTAGGAGAAAGGTGCCCAGTCAGCACCACTACCACACGGGGGACAGTTTTTAACCTGGGACAGGAGCACACCCGGGGTCATTTCGTAAATGCACTGCTGGAAGGGGTGGGCTATAATCTGAGGTGGATCTTTGAGAACTACAGACGAAACTTTGGTTTCAATCCTGAAGTTATCAGGGCCATCGGAGGGGGTTCTGTGAATGAGAGCTGGATGCAGGGCATAGCCAACATTACAGGAAAAACCGTGGAGACCATAAACCGCCCCACCATGGCAGGTGCCCTGGGGGCCGCTTCCTGTGCTTTTGTGGGCAGCGGTCATTATAATTCCTTCCACCAGATCAATCAGTTTATTGAAGTGAAGAAAAGTTTCAGACCAGATCCTTCCCTGGAAGAGCTTTATACAAAGTTGTTTCACTCCTATAAGGATGTTTACCGGGAATTGAAAAAGGCCTACATTAGAGCCAATCTGGAGCGTTTCAACCAGGATAGTCTTTAGTATTAGCATGAATGAAATAATATCTAGTATGGAAAAAAGTGATAAGATAGCAGGGATCAGACAAGAAATTATTGAAGGCGGATTAAGGTTGGTGAAGGAGGGACTGGTGGCACGGACCTGGGGAAACATCAGCATCCGGGTGGATGAAACCTATATGTTGATTACACCCAGTGGACGCACCTATGAGGACCTGACCCTGGATGATATTGTACTGGTGAATTACCATACTTCCAAACATGAAGGGGCCATCAAACCCTCTTCGGAAAAGGAGCTTCACTGCGAAATCTACAGAACCCGAAAAAATATCCATGCTGTGATTCATACCCACCAGATGAATGCATCCACTGTGGCTGCTGCCCACCGGGAGGTTCCGCCCATACTGGATGATATGGCCCAGATTATTGGTCCCACGGTACGAGTGGCAGACTATGCCCTGCCCTCCACCAAAAAGATCACCAAAAAAACTGTCAGGGCTCTGAAAGGACGAAATGCAGCACTGATGGCCAATCATGGAGCTGTCTGCATAGGGCGCAACCTGGAGGAAGCCTTTGTGGTCTGCCAGGTTCTTGAGAAAGCATGCAAAGCCTTTATTGAAGCTGAATTTCTGGGTGGAGCAAAAGGAATCAACAAGTTTGAGGCCCACCTGATGCACCAGATCTATATCAGGAAGTACTCTGGCGAAGCAGACAAAAACAAATAATATGAAGCAAGGGAACTCCTATCCGGTCTACCGCTATGTGATTCTGGCCGCCTTTATGCTGATCACTGTAGCCATTGAAATCCAGTGGCTCACCCATGCAGCTGTGGCACGACCTGCAGAGCTTTTTTACGGGGGACAATTCAATCCGGACTCCTTTCTGAACATTGATTTCCTGGCCATGGTATATATGGTGGCCTTCCTGGTCATGAGCTTTCCGGCATCCTATATAATAGATACCTACGGGATTCGAACCGGACTGGCTATCGGAGCAGTTCTGCTTGCTGTTTTCAGTCTGATAAAGGCCTCTTTTGCCCATAGTTTTACAGGGGTAGTAATTGCACAGACCGGACTGGCCATTGCTCAGCCCTTTATCCTGAATGGGGTTACAGCGGTGACCGCACGCTGGTTTCCACTCTACCAAAGAGGCATGGCAGCCGGACTGCTTGCCCTTGCTCAGTATGTGGGAATTATAATAGCCATGCTGGTCACTCCCATGCTCATAGGTTCAGATCCGTCTCAAACCGGCTATGGAACAGGATTTGAAAAGATGCTATGGATATATGGAATCATTAGTGTTGTAGCTGCGATTTTCAGTCTGCTGCTCATCAAGAACAGGGAAACCCGGGACGGAGATAGTGCAGATGAACGCTATGCCTTTAAAAAAGGATTCCTGCACATCCTGTCAAACCGGGATATGCGTCTTACCATATTTATGTTCCTGATCGGCCTTGGCATCTTTAATGCCATCAGCTCTATGACCGACTCCATTGCGGAGCGAGTTGGAGTGGAAGACTCGGATGGACTGATAGGCGGAGTGATGTTGATCGGTGGATCATCGGAGCAGTAATTATCCCCACATTATCGGACCGATACAAAAGAAGAAAACCTTTCCTGGTCATCTGTATAGCAGGCATGCTACCGGCTGTTGCCGGTCTCGCTTTCGCCGGGCATCTGGCTGATGACCCGGAAACAATCTACAGGATATCACTGGCAGCCTCCTTTATGCTTGGATTCTTTGTAATGAGCGCCGGACCTCTCGGATTTCAGTATGCTGCTGAAATCAGCTACCC
>JAUVIT010000244.1 GCA_030592605.1 Bacteroidota bacterium | reverse complement strand
GGAGCGCTTGGAGAAGAGGCAAGCGATACTCTGGTACAATGAGCTAGCTTTCTGGCACACCGTGTGGAAACAATCTGAAGAGTATGGTTTTTTGAAGGAGTGCCCTTCACAGGTATTGCAGCAGAAACTGAAAGATCTTGAAAGAGCTTTCGGTGATTGTTTTGATAAGAGCCAGCCTTTGAAACGAACCCCGGTGTTTAAGAAGAGAGGCTTGAATGACGGAATTCGTTTCCCGCAGGGTGTTAAGATTGATAACCGCAGAATCTTCCTGCCAAAGATTGGATGGATGGGCTTTTACAAGAGCTGCGAAATAATCGGCACAATCAAGAACATCACCATCACAAACCGAGGTAGACGATGGTTTGCTTCCATCCAGGTTGAGCAGATGATTGAAATAGGGAAGCACGCTTCTGATTCCGAGATAGGGATTGATGCAGGAATACAATGCTTTGCCGCCTTTTCTGATGGAACCAAAGTTGAGGGAGTGCATAGTTTTAGGAAGCATGAAGAACAGCTGGCCAGGGAACAGAGGAAGCTGGCAAGGAAAAAGAGGGGATCGGAAAACTGGAAGAAGCAAAGAAAGAAAATAGGAAAACTTCATCATACAATCGCTAATGTACGATCGGATTTCCTTCACAAACTAAGTACCGACATAAGCAAGAACCACGCTAAGGTACATGTAGAAGGGCTACAGATCAGGAACATGAGTGCATCTGCAAAGGGGACTGTCGAAGAGCCGGGCAGGAACGTTAAAGCAAAATCAGGGTTGAATAAGTCCATTCTGGATCAGGGGTGGTATGAATTCAGGCGTCAACTTGATTACAAACTCCTCTGGAGAGGTGGGATGCTGGTTGAAGTCAATCCCCGGCATACTTCACAGTGCTGTTCAAGTTGTGGGTACACGGCAAAAAAGTACAGAGTATCACAGGAAGTCTTCAGATGCCAAACATGTGGGCATGAGGAAAATGCAGATGTAAATGCTGCGAAGAATATTTTAACCGTCGGGCAGACGGGGATGGCCTGTCAAGCGAATCGCATTAGCGGTCGGCAGCAGGAATCTGCAGGAAACCGCGAGGAAGTACTGCCCGTGGCTTGTTAAAGTCATAGGAATCCATTTCCTTTAGGTGATGGAGGATGTCAAATTTAGAAGATGAAGAACGCAAGCGGAAAAACACATAACCACACTCTGTGGCTGCTTATTTGCCTTGGAATACTCCCTTTTGTGAATCAGGTAAATATGCTACATGCTCAGGAGATCACCACCGGGCTTGAGCCCACCTCAAGAATCCTTTTCATTTTTGATGCCTCCAACAGTATGGCGGGTCAATGGGACGGGGAGAGGAAAATTGATATGGCCCGGGAGGTTTTGTTTGAGATGTTAGACAGCCTGGAACAGTTGCCACATGTTGAGATGGCCCTCCGGGTGTACGGTCACCAGAGTCCGGTCCCACCCCAGGACTGCAGTGACACCAAGCTGGAAGTGGCATTTGGGCCTTCCAACTCCTCCATGATCAGGGAAAAACTAAAGTATATCAATCCCAAGGGTACCACCCCCATTGCCCACTCTCTTGAACTTGCTCCCGGCGATTTTCCCGCATGCGATCACTGCCGGAATATTATCCTGCTGATTACCGATGGCATTGAAGCATGTGATGGCGATCCCTGCCAGGTGTCACAGAACCTTCAGAAAAAGGGGATTATCCTCAGACCCTTTGTGATTGGGATCGGTAATGATCCGGGATTCAAGGAGACTTTCAACTGCATCGGGGAATATTATGATGCTCCCACAAAAAGTCAGTTTAAAGTTGTTTTGGAGGAGGTAATTACTCAGGCTCTGAATGCTACCAGTGCACAGCTCAACCTGCTGGACAGTTATTCCAAACCTAGCGAAACCGATGTGAATGTTATTATGTATGATCGATATTCCCGTGCTATCCGCTATAATTTTATTCATACCCTTAACTACAAGGGAAATCCGGATACCCTCGATCTGGACCAACTGAACACCTACGACGTGGTGGCACAAACAATCCCCGCGATCCATTTCGACAGTGTCAGACTGGTTCCGGGACGCCATAACACCATTAGCGTTGATGCTCCCCAGGGCTACCTCTATGTACGTACCAAACGTGGCAAAGTTTATGAAGGGGAAAAGATTCTGGTGAAAAAGGCTGGCGAAAGCCAAACTATTAATATTCAGGAGATTGGCAATATGGGTAAATACCTGGTTGGCTGGTACGACCTGGAAATCCCCATCTATCCGCGAATGGAGGTAAAGAATGTGGAGATCCTCCAAAGCAACACCACCACATTGGAGATTTCCTCTCCCGGATTTGTCACCTTTGCAGCACAAGAAGCGGGAGCCGGGTCCCTCTATCAGCTTAGCTCATCGGGCGATCAGATTTGGGTTCTGAACCTCCAGGAGAATAAGATAACCCAGGGAATTTACCTTCAGCCGGGTAGTTACAGGGTTGTGTTCCGAAGAGACGATCTTAAATCAATCGCTCACAGCATAATCAAAGATTTCGTTGTGCTCGAAAGTACCCCGGCGACTATCAAACTCTATTGAGCCGACCATTAAACTAACAACACGCAAAAGTGTCTAAAGACTAAAGTCTGCCGGATCATGCAGGAATGGGATGACAGGAAAATAATCGAAGGATCCAAAATCCAGGGTAAAGAAGAGATTGCTTTTAACCAGCTGGTGTTAAAATACCAGGAGCGATTGTACTGGCATGTCCGTAAGATTGTGATTAATCATGATGATGCAGATGACGTGTTGCAGAATACCATGATCAAGATCTGGCGGTCCCTGGCTAGCTTTCGTTCCGAATCAGGACTATACACCTGGCTTTACCGTATTGCCACCAATGAAGCCCTGTCCTTCCTGAAACAGAAAAAAAAGAAGGCCTTTGCGCCCTGGGTTGATGTGGAAGGTCAGGTGAGTGAAAGCCTGGAGGCCGATCCCTGGTTCAACGGGGATGAGATCCAGCTGAAGCTTCAACAGGCCATACTTAAGCTGCCGGAAAAACAGCGGATCGTATTTAATATGAAATATTTTGACCAGGTGAAGTATGAAGAGATGTCAAAGATCCTGGGTACTTCGGTGGGTGCCCTGAAGGCTTCCTACCATCATGCAGTAAAAAAAATTAAAGCAATGCTGGAAAAAGATTAAACCATTTAAAAGCATAAAGGTCTAACCAATACCTGAATAAGAAATGACACAGGATCATAACAAACCGGACTTGCAGCAGGAAGCGCTGAATAATCACCCTTTTGGTGTACCAGAAGGGTATTTTGAAAGCTTTGCTGAACGGCTGCAGCAACGAATCAAGGAGGAAGAATCCTCCGGAGTTCCGGTGCGAAGAATCGGAACAAGCACCCGATGGATGGCCATGGCAGCAGCACTACTGGCAGCCGCCCTTATCACCACTTCCATTATACGCTTCACCTCTACACCTGGTTCCGAGGGGCTCTATCCCGATATTGCTCTGCTGGAACAGATGCAGGTACTGGATGACGACCGCTATCTCTACGAACTCCTGGGAGAAGAAGAGGCGGTCCAACTGGACGAGGAGGAGGCCTTTGCGTCTCAGGCCATTGAATACCTGGCCATCAATGATGTGGAAATGGATCTTATTTTTGAATAGTAAAAGTATGTGCATTATGAAAAGCAAAATTATATACATTCTTAGCACCGTATTGTTCCTGTTTACCACTTCCGGAGCACTTATTGCCCAGTCGCAGGAGCAGATCGATAAATTTAACGAAGAGCGAAAAGTTTACTTTACTGAGAAGCTGGAGCTGAGCGACGCGGAAAGCAAGGCCTTCTGGCCACTGTACGAAGATTTTCATAACCGGAAGATGAAATTGGTAGAGGATGAGCGCAACACCTGGACATATGCCCATAAAAATGCCGACAACCTCACTGACAAAGAAATCCTGGAGACCCTTGAAAAAGGTTATAGTCTGAAGGTAAAACAGTTGGAGTTGGAAAGGGAGTATTACCAGGAAAAATTCCTGGAGGCACTGCCGACCAAAAAAGTTCTGAGACTGGGCAAGGTAGAGTGGGATTTCCGTCGTTACCTGATTCGCAAACTAAGAGAAGATGGACAGGGCAGGCATGGCCAGGGTGGAGGATCCGGAAAACAGTCAAAAGGGCCGGCGGGAGACCCGATGCCTCCCATGCCTTATTAACTCCACCCCCTATCGCATATCCGCCGGCGAATAATC
>JAUVIT010000350.1 GCA_030592605.1 Bacteroidota bacterium | reverse complement strand
CCGACCAGTAATGCTTGATCAGGTTGTCCCAGAGTGCAATCCGGGAGATGTCATAGGCACCTTCACGGTCGGGTTCCCTGTCCTTGCCCCCATGCTTGCAACTATTGGCAATGGCCTGACTGATCCCTTTCACAACCTCCTCGTCATTGAAATCGTCCCGTGGAATCACAGTTATTCCGGGTACCTCCTTCTTATATTCATTGTTCACCCAAAGTCCAAAACCGGTAAGTGAGGTGGTCACTGTGGGTACCCTGAACGCCAGGCTTTCCAGCGGGGTATACCCCCAGGGCTCGTAATAGGAGGGGAAGAGGGTCAGGTCAAGCCCAATTAGTATCTCGTAGTAGGCCAGGTTAAAGATTCCGTCATCTCCATTCAGGTACGAAGGGACAAAGATCACCTTTACCTTGTCTTCAGGTGTGTTGTTGAGTTCGTTGCTTTTTATCCTGTTCAGGATCTGGTCATGCTCCTCGTAATGCAGGTTGTGGGTCAGATGATGCTGAGACACTTCATTCTGCTCACCGTTCCCCATGGACTCAAGAAGATCCTTGCGGGGGCCATAATGGTTGGCCGGGATCAGAAGAAATGCAACGGCTTTACCCGGGCAGTTTTTATCTCTGTTGAGCTCACCCAAAGCATCAATAAAGAGATCGATCCCCTTGTTCCGAAACTCATACCTGCCACTTGTAGCCATAAGCAAAGTATCCTCAGGCAATGGATCTCCTGTAAGCGCGGATGCAACATGTAACATCTTTTCTCGGGCACTTGTGCGTCGACCTTCAAATGCTGAGGCCTCAGGAACAAAACGGTCCTCAAATCCATTGGGCAGCACTTCATCCACCTCCCGCTCATGAAAACGGAGACATTCCCTTGCAGTCAGATCACTTACAGTGGTAAAGGCATCCGCCTGGTTTCCTGCCAGCTTCTCCAGCGAGTGCTTCGCAATCACATTCAGCTCCCTGGCCTTCTGATCCCCATTCAGGTGCTCCATCTGGCTGTATAAGGACTGACCGTTGCCAGCGATAGAACGGCCCACTGTGGTGGCATGGGTAGTAAATACTGTACCTACGGTGGGTTGATATTTTTCCAGATAAAGCAGTCCGGCACCGGTCTGCCATTCGTGAAAATGGGCCGCCAGATTTTTCTTTTCCAGATCATAATACCTGGAGAAGCTCTCAATTGCCTGTCCGGCTGCATATCCAAACAAGGTAGGTTCTATATAATCCCATTGTCCGCTTATGGAGTCCAGCTTATAGGTCTCCCAAAGCATTTTAAATATTTCATCTTTCCGTTGAATAAAGGTGGTAAAATCTAGTACCACTGCTATGGGGCGACCGGCAATCTTCCAACGCCCTATCCTAACCCGTAGTCCTTCCCTGGCTGCATGTTCTCTCCAGTCGGAGAACAGGCTGCTGTCCTCTTCAAATTCCGGATGCTCCTGGCTCTCTCTCCAAACATCCGGACCGATGGTGATATAATGATCTGCCAGCTCTTTGACAACATTCAATGCTTTGGTGGAGATCACCGTATGGATCCCTCCCACTTTATTACATACTTCCCAACTAACCTCGAATAAATAATCAGGTTTTCTCATTCTCTAATATGTTTCAGATTTTTAACTTTTCTTACCCGTCGGACGCTTCTTTGAAGACGCCGTTGTTTTTGTGGTAGTACTCTTCTTTGTAGAAGCTGGCTTTTTAGCAGCCGTACTCTTTTTAGTGCTAGCCGTCGGTTTTTTTGAGGCAGCTATCCTGCTTTCCAGCTTCTCCAGCTGTTCATCCTTTTCCTTGATAATCTTGCTCAGGCGTGCCACATCGTCATCCATTCCGGAACGAGCAGCAGCATTGACCCTTATTTCAAAATCACTCAGTACATTCATGTAATTGATAAATGCATCGTAAGGGGTGTCGTAGGGATTGAAATAGGAATGAACCTCCCCATCGGAGAAAAACTTCGTGGACATATAGTAGAAGTGGTCGCTCACCTGCAGATAGGCATAGTCCTGCTTGATTCCTTCATCGCCCGACTCATACACTTTATCTCCCAGGGAATACAGTTTATTAAATGCTTCATTCTGCATTTCATTTCCAAGCCAGGCGGTAAGATCCCGCTCTTCATCTGCCCAGGAAATCGGATTGGGCACATTAACCGCAGATACTACCTGCAGTTTCTTTGCCACTTCTGATGGAGTGCTGAAAGTAAAGGGTGAATTTTTGAAGATGCTTTTGGGTAAGGCTTCCAGGAAGTCAAAAATTCCTGTCTCTTTCCACTGGTGCTCCCCAAAGGTTTCATAATCCATAAATAGATTAATTACCTCTTCATTTTCAGGTGTCTGATTTAACCAATCAACATATTTATCAGCTGTAAGCGGGTATTCGGGCCATCCCTGGTTAGAGAACCTGAATGCAATATCGTCGCTAAGCTTGAAGTTTTTTAGCAATAGCTTCAGTTTCGGATTTATAGCATTACAGTAGAGGTAATTGGGACTTTTCCATCCCAACACATGCTTGGCTCCTTCGGTAAGCATGGCTTTAAATCCCATATCGGCAACCATGGCACCGATTTCGTCAGAGTAAATCAGTTCGGTATTCCGGAATACGGTGGGTTCCTGCCCAAAGTGCTCCTTAATCAATTGGTCATGTGCTCTGACCTGGCGTTCAAATTCATCCCGGCCCTTCAATGAACTAAGCGAATGAGCATATGTCTCCGAAAGAAATTCCACACTGCCTGTATCGGCCAGTTTTTTAAAACTCTCCAACACTTCAGGGGCATAGAGTCTGAATTGTTCCATAGCAATCCCTGATATGGAATAGGCAATCTTAAAGCGACCCTTGTTTTTCTTGATCAGATCCAACATAAGTTCATTGGCAGGCAGATAACACTTCTGGGCTACCTTATGAAGAATTGATT
>JAUVIT010000203.1 GCA_030592605.1 Bacteroidota bacterium | reverse complement strand
TTGGAGATCGCATCGTTGGAACGGGGAAGCTTGATCTCAACTTTGTGAACGAGGGTCCACTCTATGACTCCGAAGATTGGTCCACACTACGGTCCAATCAGCCCTTTTTTGCCATGATCAATACGCCTGAAATCGAATATGATATCTACGACCGGCAAACTGCATCTAAAGAGCGCGTGGAATGGGTCGGAGAAAGGGAGCATCCGCAGATCGCCACCCCTGAAAATGTCTCAGTTCCCCCTTACTATCCCGATCATGAAATTACCCGGCAGGAGCTGGCTCGCTATTTCAACTCCATTTCCGGAATGGATATTCGTGTGGCTTGGATTCTTGAACAGTTACGAGAAGATGGACTGGCTGACAATACGGTCATCATCTTTTTTGGAGACAACGGCCGGCTGGATGCAAGAGGCATCCACTGGTGCTGGGATACCGGTCTTCGTGTTCCCATGATCGTTTACTGGCCTGAGAGCCTGGAAGCACCTCCGCAATACAAGCCCGGAACAGTTAATGATGAGATTATTAGTTTGCTTGACATTAGCGCCACCACCTTGCAGATAGCAGGAATTCCCCGTCCCCTGAGTATGCAAAGCCGTGTGTTCCTGGGTGAGCATTCCGATCCGCCCCGAAGCTATGCCTTCAGTGCCCGCGATAGAATCGACGAAACGGTAAGCCGTATCCGTTCAGTCCGGGAAAAACGCTACCATTATTTGAGGAACTATATGCCAGAGCAGGGCTTTGCTTCGCTTAACCGTTATAAGGAAAAGTGTTTTGCTGTAAAACCATTGATGCGTGAACTGCATGAACAGGGCAAGCTAACAAAAGCTGCTGCTGAACTTATGGAACCCCTTCCCTATGAGCAGTTATACGATACGCATAACGATCCGCATGAGATAAATAACCTGGTAGATTCTGAAAATCCCGAACATCGCGAAGCGCTTTACCAACTAAGGGCAGCCCTGGATACCTGGATTGCGGAAACCGGAGACCAGGGAGAATGGCTGGAGTCCGAGGAGATTATCATCCCCTTTGAAAAAGAAATGCATGATTGGTTTGGAACGCCTGAATGGTATAATAAAGAAGCTGAATAAGCTATATGGCAAATTTGGTTCGGCCAGATAGGAGTAATTAACTTCTTTTTAATTTATTCTATTTCCTGAGCCAATCTGACAATCCCAGTGACCATTTTTGCCGGCCCATCGGGGATCCAGGTAGCCAGCAGCATCTTAGGAATGGAAGCCAAAGGAACGCTGCTGGAATACATCGTCACTTCTGTTTGCCCATTTCCCCTATCCCTAAGGGTGTACTTTGAATAACTGTGCCGCATTCTTTTAATCCCCTGATCGGGGTACATATCAGGGGCCGGAAAGCCTGTTAGTATATAAGCGCTGTTCTCAGAATCCTCCTCCAATTTATAACGGGTTACCACATCAGATACGGGCATGGGCCAATGCTTCTTTAATAAATAATAGCTTAGCCATTCATCCTCCGACAGGTCTCTGACACGCTCTGTGTGTTCCGCATCTTCCATGAAATCAGTATGCCTGGAATCATCCTTCAACACCTTCAGGCAGCTTTCCATGCTCACCTCAGCAGTAGTGACTGCCTCAAACTCCAGGACATTATACTTTTTGCCCTTTTCATCCTTATGCTCTAGAAAATTGTAAGAAACCAGGACCTTGCCGTCCTTGGTTTTTTCCTGCTTCCAGCCATCCCTCTGGGCATGGACGCTGACACTTAGCAATAGCATGCACAGAAATGCCACTCCTGCTTTTACTACATATTTCATTCTGTCACAAACTGTATGGTTCTGATATAAAAATACGAAGTTAATGCAAATTACAATTTCTGAAATTCTGTGACGGCAAACCACCCAAGCTCATCGGTATGGGTCTGGTTTAATTGAAGCCCCGTTAAATCTACTATTTCGTGGATATGGCGTGAGCTGTATTTGTGAGAGTTTTCGGTATGAATGGTTTCCCCCTTTTTGAAAAGAATGTCCTTACTAAAATGTTCTGAATGAACCTCCAGATCCCTCCTTGCTACCAGGTGCATTTCTATACGGAATCTCTCCTTGTTAAAATAAGCGAGATGGTCGAAATCTTCCGTATTAAAATCAGACTGGATCAAATCATTGACACTATTAAGGATGTTTTTATTAAATGCTTCTGTGACACCCCCGGCATCATTATAGGCTGCCTGGAGCACCGGTTCTGGCTTTACCATGTCCATTCCAAGCAGGAGCACATCACCCTTTTTCATCTTCTTACTTATGTTAAGCAGAAGTTCCAGGGAACTTCCCCATTCGAAATTTCCAATGGTACTTCCGAAAAAGCAGATAATGGCAGCTTGCTCCCTTTGAACCGAGCCAAATTGTGAAAGAAAGTCCACTGCATAGCCCTCCACATGCAAATTGGGAAATGTACTAACCAGTTGTTCGGCTGAACTCCTTAGAGCCGGCTGACTGATATCAAGAGGCAGATACTTCATGGAGCTCAGGTTTAATCCAGCAGCTGCATTTAACAGAATTGAGATCTTGGAATGATCTCCGGGTCCCAGCTCTATAATCTCGTATCCTTTGTATTGTTTCATTAAAGCAGGGGCCATCTGCCTCAGAATTCCCTTCTCTGTCCGGGTGGGATAATATTCCTCCAGGCGGGTAATTTCTTCAAACAGCAGGGATCCTTCGCGGTTATAAAAAAACTTGGAGGAAATGATTTTCTGATCTGCCTGCAGACCTGCAACTATTTCATCGCTTACCTCTCCCGTCCCAATTTCCTGCAGCAAGTTGGTGATGGTAACCCGGTTCAGAGTCACGATATCTTCGTTTACAAAATTCATCCTTCAATGATATATTCACGTTCTGGAATGCCTGTTGCTGTTGGGTTTTCCGGATCATTACTCCATTCAAACCACCCTCCGTCAAAAACGGAAACTCTGGGCCAGCCCATCAACCAGGCATTAAACCATGCTTCGCTTCCCCGCCATCCGGTTCCGCAATAAAACGCATTGTGCTTTTCTGCTACCACACCCACCTCTTTCCAGATTTCTTCAATCTCGTGATATTCACGAGTCGTATGATCCAGATTGCGGTAGTTCTCCATATGGTAGGCATCTGTACCACAATTTCCAAAGACAGAACCAGGAATCCGCCCTTTCTTTTCAATATAGTTGTACCCGCTCACCTCACCAATGTATTCCGGCCAGCTTCGCACGCTTACCAATTCGGCCTGGTCCGAAGCAATGATCTCTTTTGCTTCAGGAACATCCACAGCCAACTCAGGGCGACCTGGAATGGAGGCGTTGAATTCTCCCTTGTAAACTGGAGCGTATTCCTTGGTGGTGATTTCATAACCTGCATCTTCCCAGGACTTGAGCCCGCCATTCAGGATCCGCACATCTTTCACTCCTGCATACATCATGATAAATGCAGCACGTATGGAGCCCAGGTGCCCGGCACTGCTGCCAGGGAATGGATCGTTATTATCGGGAAAGGAGAAGCGGCCGTATAAAATCACCGTGGTATCGTCAGTTATCCCCAGTTTTTCCAGAGTATCCTTTATTTCTTCAGGGCTCCTGCGATTCCAGGTTTCCGGTGACTCCAGGGTGTTAGTATCCACCTCCACTGCTCCGGGAATATGGCCCTCCTCGTAAGCCCCTCGGTTGCGGTAGTGTCCGTGGCAAAGCACAAAATCCTTTCCGTCGAATTCAGGAGGGGAACCCCCATCTAAAAGAGTCTTCAACCACTCAGGGGACACAAGTTGCTTGTAACGTTGCAGATGATCCATGGGTAATGTTTCATCGGCACACCACTCATCAAGGAAATGTTCATATACCCTGATCTGATCGTAACCCGAACGTGCGAAACGATCTGCTACTTTTGCCGATGCCTCAGAATCATAGCCATAAATAACCAGCGAATGGTCGGGGAGAATTCCTTTGGAGCGTACAATTTCAATCCAGTCAATGTAGTTGGCCCACTTCAGTGGTAAACTCCTTGCTCCCCTGATATGTCCGCCTCTTGCTTCGTCTCTGAACCGCCATCCATTATAAGCCTCAACAGGCCTGACATCAATAAGGGTAGTTTGCGGAGAGCTTAGTTGCTTCTGTAGCTCCGCCGTGGAGATCGTTTGAAAACTCATATTAAATTATGCTTGTTTTAGGGCTTTCTTTCTATGAATAACATACAAGTGGTCGGAGTGTTTAATAATTCCTTACAGAACTTAGAATAATCTCCATGTTTCCTTTGTTCACTGTTCTGCAGATGCCAAAGTAAGTAACTTTCATTTGAGAGAAAAAAGAGTAATTTAGGTACATAACCCAGCCCTGCTACCTATGAATATTCGTCCCAAATTGAACTTACTTGGTCCGGAGCAAATCAATGAGGTCCATAGATATTCCATCCGTATCCTGGAGGATACAGGGATCAAGGTGGAATCAAAAACAGCGCTTGAAATCTTTGCAAAATCAGGTGGTGCTAAGATTAAGGACGATGTGATTTACATAAAGGATGAGTTGATCGATCATGCCATCAAACAGGCTCCTTCAAACATCGAGGTGTTCAACAAAAATGGAGAGAGTGCATTTCATTTGGGGAAGAATCAGGGCAACGAAACCCATTTTGGAATTGGGGTAACCAACACTTGGTTTCAGGACATAGAGAGCAGTGAGGTTGAACTATTTACCAGGAAGCATATGCGGCATTCAACAAAACTGGGCGACCTG
>JAUVIT010000229.1 GCA_030592605.1 Bacteroidota bacterium | reverse complement strand
GATAGGTCCGCCCATGGGAGGATTAAGTTTCCTGATCCTGATGCTGGCTTTATTAATGCCTTCCATTTCTGCATAAAGGGCATCCAGAATCCGTTTCCCGATATTCTCCAGGAGATTGGATTTGGTCCTTCGCATCTCATTTTTAATGATCTGGTAGGCTTGCTGGTAGTTTACAGCATCGTTGAGATTATCTGAACCGGCCGCTGTTGTAAGGTCGGCGTCCATTTCCAGATCAACCAGAAAACGGTTACCAACAATCTGCTCCTCCTGGTAATGTCCGTGGAAGGCATAAAACTCCATTTCTTCAATGACTATTTTTCCCATAAGTGTAGGTTTCTTGATGTTAACCTGGCATTAACAAAATTAATGATAATTAGCTTTGTATTTCCATAGGCTTGCCCTACTTTTAAATCGCTCCGGTAAACCTGTTAAATAGAACCTTATGTTTAAAAGTCTTGTTAAGAGTGCTTTCAGAAATATCACCAACAAGTTTGGTTATAGTTTCCTGAATATCCTGGGAATGACCCTGGGTATTACCAGTGCCCTGTTCCTTATTCTCTATGTAAGCGATGAATTGAGTTTTGATCAGTACCATAAAAATGGGGACCGGATCTACCGGGTACAGTCGCACATAAGCGAGACCGATGATGAGTTTACATGGGTCGTGGCCCAGATTCCTTTTGCACCACAGGTGAAGGAGGACTACCCTGAGGTGGAGAGTTTTACACGGATCTTTCAGTTCCAACGGGCACTTTTTAAAAATGGAGATATAGAATTTACCGAAGAGGATGTGGTCTATGCCGACTCCACCTTTTTTGACATTTTTACTTATGAATCCCTGGAGGGGAGTACGGAAGATGCCCTGGATAAGCCCTATTCCATTGTCTTAACTGAAACTATGGCTGACCGCTACTTCAGCGGGGAACCAGCTGTTGGAAATACCCTGAAAGTGGGAGAAGAAATCTATACCATTACCGCCGTGATCGAGGATGTCCCAAGGAACTCCCATATTCTGTTCGACGGACTTGTTTCCAGAAACTCACTTCCCCAGCAGATGGGGAGTTGGGGCAATTTCGGGGTATTTACCTACCTGCTGCTCCAGGAAGGTGAAGAAGGGGCAGTGTTCCAGGAGAAGATAAAGGAGATGTACGACCGCTATATGGCCACCATCTTCGAAAGCATGGGGATTACCGTTGAGTATGAGTTAATGAAGATTACAGATATTCACCTGCGCTCCGATAACAGTGGAGAGCCCCAGCCCACGGGAAGCATCCAGTATGTGATTATTTTTAGCATTGTCGCTTTCTTCCTCTTGCTGATTGCCACCCTGAATTATATCAGTCTGGCCACAGCCCGGTCGGCCAAACGGGCCAAAGAGATCAGTCTGCGCAAAGTGATTGGATCGAGCAGACGCTTGCTGATTACCCAGTTCCTGGCAGAATCGTCCCTGCTCACATTCTTTTCATTGGTGCTGAGTATCGGACTCCTAATGATGTTATTGCCACAACTCAATATGCTATCAGGAAAGGAATTTTCCCTGGATGTGCTGGGAAGACCCGTGGCGATTCTAAGTCTTATCGGTATTATGCTGCTTGTGGGTATGCTCGGAGGTACCTATCCGGCCATCTTCCTTTCAAGGTTCTCACCGGTAATGGTCATGAAGGGAGTTACCCAGTCGGGCACCTCCCGTGGGGTCTTCCGAAAGGTACTGACGGTTATTCAGTTTACCATCTCGGGGGTGATGATTGCCAGTACGCTTGTCGTGATTAACCAGCTTGACTACATGCAGAACAAGGACCAGGGGTGGGACATGGATGGAGTGATCTCGATGCAGCTTCCCGACAATGAATCCATGAATAATATGCGGGTGCTGAAAGAGCAATTACTTGAGAATCCGCAAATTGCATATGCGGGATTGACCAACACCAGGATAGGGAACGGTTCCGGCAAGGTTATATTTCAGGTTGAGACCAGCAATGGAATGGATGAGCGTGGGATCAATTTTGCTGTGGTCGATCACGATTTCGTGGAGACCATGGGAATCCAGATGGTGGAAGGACGTGACTTCTCCAGGGATTTTATCGGGGATACCCTGACGGGAGTTCTGGTCAACGAAACACTGGCAGCAAGGTTCAATTGGGAAGAGCCCATTGGAAAACGGGTTCAGCTGGGCGATGGGGGCCAGGTTATGGGCTCTGTGATCGGGGTGATGAAAGATTACCACCAGACAGGCATGTACAATGAGGTGGAGTCGCTGATGCTGCTCTACCGCCTGGATAGCCCAATTTTGTATGTGAAAATGGCAGGAGAGGATAAGGAAGCATCTCTCGGGTTTGTCAGAGAAAAATGGGAAGAGATCTTCCCGGGAAAGCCTTTTGAGTATGCCTTCCTGGAGGATGATTTTATGGAACAGTTCAGCAACGATAAGAACCGCCGGACTGTTTTCACCGGGTTTACTGTTCTGATCATAATCATCGCCTGCCTGGGACTTTTTGGATTGGCCTCCTATACCACCGAGCGCCGCACACGTGAGATCGGGGTCAGGAAGGTATTCGGCGCCAGTATTGAAAGGATACTCAGGATGATCTCCTGGGAGTTCCTGCTACTTATCCTGATTTCCTTTGCGCTCTCCATACCTGCTGTATGGTTCCTGATGAACGACTGGCTGCAGGACTTTGTCTATCGCTATGAGATGGGTCCGCTGATCTTCCTCTGGACCATCCTGCTGATACTGGTTCCCACAGCCCTTACGGTCAGCTACCAATCCTATAAAGCAGCCACCGCAAATCCGGCCGACTCCATTTATCAGGAGTAAAAAAGAGAGTCGCTCTGAGCTGTTCCTGTAAGTCCGTCAGAATTACTAATTTTGTGAGCTTTAACAGGATGAAAAATGACAGAGCATAAAGAAGATACCGGAGAAAGGAAGAGCCTCAATTTTATTGAGGCCATGGTTGAGGAGGATATTCGTAGCGGCAGGGATGATAAAAGGGTGCATACACGATTCCCACCAGAGCCCAACGGTTACCTTCATATCGGTCATGCCAAGGCCATCTGTCTGGATTTTGGCATTGCCAAAAGGTATGGAGGGAAGTGCAACCTCCGTTTCGACGATACCAATCCCACCAAGGAAGATGTGGAGTTTGTAGACTCCATCAAGGAGGATATTCACTGGCTCGGATTTGACTGGGAAGACAGGGAGTATTTTGCCTCTGACTACTTCGGAAAGCTTTTCGATTTCGCCACCGACCTGATCAAAAAGGGTTTGGCCTATGTGGATGACCAGTCGTCCGAAGAGATTGCCAGTCAGAAAGGCACCCCCACCGAACCGGGAACACACAGCCCTTTCAGGGAGCGTTCCGTGGAGGAGAACCTGGATCTGTTCAAGCGGATGAATACAGGGGAATTCCCCGAGGGTGCGAGAGTTTTGCGGGTCAAAATCGATATGGCCTCCCCCAATATGCATATGCGTGACCCGGTGATCTACCGGATCCTGTTCCATCCACATCATCGTACAGGCGACCAGTGGAAGGTATATCCCATGTACGATTTCGCCCATGGACAGTCCGACTTTTTTGAAGGGGTAACGCATTCACTTTGCACCCTGGAGTTTGAGGTACACCGCCCCCTTTATGATTGGTTGGTGGAGCACCTGATGAGCGATGATTACAGGCCCCGACAAACTGAATTTAACCGCCTGAACCTGAGTTATACCGTGTTGAGTAAAAGGGTGCTATTGGGCCTGGTTAAGGAGGGTCATGTGAATGGTTGGGACGATCCCAGGATGCCTACCCTTACAGGCTTGCGCCGCAGGGGATATACCTCCGAATCGATCCGTAATTTCAACGACAGTATTGGTTATACCAAAGTAATGGCACAAAACGATGTGGGCCTGTTGGAGTTTGCGGTAAGAGAAGATCTCAATAAAAAAGCACCCAGGGTGATGGCAGTTCTTAACCCACTGAAATTGATCATTACCAATTACCCTGAAGGTAAAACAGAGGAGATGGAGACCATCAACAACCCGGAGGATGAGTCCATGGGCAGCCGAACTATCCCCTTCTCCAGGGAGATCTATATTGAGCGGGAAGACTTTATGGAAGAGCCCCCCAGGAAATTTTTCAGGCTGGGACCAGGACGGGAAGTAAGACTGAAATCGGCCTACATCATCAAGTGTGAAGACTATAAAAAGGATGAGAACGGGGAGATCACCGAGGTCTATTGTACATACGATGAGGCGACCCGTAGCGGCGGACCGGAGGCTAACCGGAAGGTAAAGGGAACCCTGCACTGGGTTTCGGCACAACATGCCATTGAAGCGGAAGTGAGACTCTACGACAGACTCTTCAGCGATCCAGAACCGGCAGGCCACAAGGACAAGGCTCCGGCGGATTTTCTTAATCCCGATTCACTGAAGGTGATTACCGGGTATGT
>JAUVIT010000337.1 GCA_030592605.1 Bacteroidota bacterium | reverse complement strand
ATTCTCCAAGCGCTTCAAATTTATGGCCAGGCATTTATTCCAAAGGAAACGTGCAGAGCCACAATATCGAACCAGCTTGTTCTCAATATTATTATTGGTCTTGAGTCTTACTTTATATGCTTTTCGTATCTTTAACATATATACTTAAATATACGAAATATATGGATGATATGCAAGATTTACGGACTAAAAGACGCGTCGTTTATTCACTCCACTTGCATTTGGTCTTTGTAACCAAATACAGGAAAAATGTCTTCACTGACAAGATGTACGAAAGGCTGTATTTTCACTTCGACAGGGTGTGTAATGACTTCGGATGTAAGCTTGTTGAGATCAACGGGGAGAAAGATCATGTACATCTATTGGTTGAACCTCTACCCCATACCACACCATCAAGGTTGGTGAATAGTCTAAAAGGGGTCTCTTCCAGGTTCCTTAGACAGGAGTTTCCGGAATTGGAAAAGTACTACTGGAAAGGTGGCTTATGGTCTCCAAGCTATTTTATCGCTTCCTGCGGTGGAGCACCGCTTGATGTTGTCAAAAAGTATATCGAAAATCAGTAGAGTTGTCCTTATATCCACCCCCTAAAGAGAAGTGGTTTTACGGACAAGGCTGATAACGATGCTTCCCGACTAAAAGTACGAAAACAAAACGGGATCGGTGTTTTAGGGATTGATCACCATCAGTCTCTGTATTCTTGACAGCTTGCCATTGGAGCAGCGAAGCAGGTAAATTCCGGACCTCATCTGTTTCGTGGAGAACTCTATAATGCCTCCATGATAGGGTACTGTCTTTTTGAAGATCATCCTGCCATCAAGGCTGTGAACCGAGAGTTCCAGCTCTCCGTAGGGAATATTAGCCGGCTCCACCATAAAGGTGTGTACAGCGGGATTTGGATAGATTCGGAAATCGAAGGCCTCCTGCTCAGGGACCTTGTTTGGCCAGGCCTTTAACTGTACATCCAGAAAGGTGGCCTGGTAGTCGGTGACTTCCACATTCAGAATGGTGTCGTTGTAATAGCCCGGTGCAGAAGCCACCAGCTTATATACCCCTTCCTTGATCAGCCGGTAGTAGTCCCCGTGAGTTGCAGAACTGTATACCACCGAATAGGCAGAGTCATGATTCTCCACATGGATACGGGCTTGCAGGGGATTGCTGCTCTCCAGGTCGGTGATCTTTCCCCTGATCCCGTATAAACACTGGGACATATAGTTGAGGAGAGATCGCTGATTGATGTTCCAGTGCTGCTCCAGCTCTGCCGAAGGAAGAAGATACTCATCCGACAGCTCCAGGGTCACCTCGCGGCCGCCCAGGTAGTTATTAACATAGTCCTGCCTGGTACCAATGGCTTCGTACCAGGCCCATCCGTTTGTTATGCCATCATCGGGCCATCCCCACATATAGTCCGGATCCACAGCCATGGCCTCATCGGCATATTCTCGGGAAATAAAGCGGTACCAGTCATCGTCTGCATGAAGAGAGGATCTGTCATCCCAGGGGTAGTTCACCACTTCGGTGCCACTGTGGATGTTGGCCGAGAGGACGATTTCCTGATCCCGGTGAAAAAGCATCATATTCCTGGTCTCCAGCTCCCTTCCTGTGGTATCGTCGGCTTCACCCCTGGTGATTGCCGGAAAGTTACGATTCAGGTCTATGCCATGGATGTTATGGCGCTGGGCAAGCTCAAGCGACAGGTTGTTGTCGTTGGAGAAACTACCATCCGGATTGGCCAGGGGATTGATCCATATCTGGAGATTGTCCACCAGCTCTGTTATTTCTGCATCATGGCCATAGCCGCTCAGCAGGGTGTCGGCCAGTCGGAGCAGAAGCACATACCCGACAATCTCATTGCCATGCATGGAGGAGGTATAGAGAAAATCGGCTTCATCTTCATCTTCATCCATCTGATCGCTTATCTTCAGGGCCAGCAGGTAGCGGCCCTGAACAGTACTGCCGATGGTGTCGAGTCTGCAAATGTCCGGATAGGCAAGAGCAAATCCCTCCATCATTTCCTGGTACTGATAGTAGGTGGGATACTTTTGAAAGGATAGCGCTTCGGCCAGGTCCAGGGCCATATCATTTTCATCGAAACCAACTGCCTTGGTCCACTGGGCCTCAAGGGGTGTGGCTGCAAGGTAGCAGAGAATGGCCAGGAGCAGCAGCCTCAGAGTGCATGTGGTCGGCCCATGCATTCTTATACGTTAAATCTGATATGGAGAATATCAGCCTCGTTTACCACGTAATTTTTTCCTTCTACCGATAGTTTACCTTTATCCTTGCAGGCCTGCTCTGACCCCAGGGTGGTAAAATCTTCGTATTTCATCACTTCGGCACGAATAAAACCCCGCTGAAGATCTGAATGAATGGCGCCTGCAGCTTCCGGAGCCAGGGCACCCCTGCGGATGGTCCACGCACGGATCTCTTTGGGACCCACGGTGAAAAACGAAACCAGGTTCAGCATGGAATAGGCCGAGCGTATCAGCTTACTTACTCCCGGCTCTTCCAGTCCGGCATCCGTCAGGAACTCTTTGCGGTCCTCTTCATCTTCCAGTTCGGCTATCTCAGATTCCAATCGGGCAGCCAGCACCAGGATCTCGGCCTCTTCTCCGGCCAGGTACTCCTTTACCTGATCCACATATGGATTGCCTGAGATAGCGGCCTCATCTTCCACGTTGCAAACGAACATTACGGGTTTGCTTGTGAGCAGAAAAAGGTCCTCTATATGTAAGCGGTCATTATCACTTACCTCCAGGGTACGGGCATTCTGGAAATCTTCCAGATGGTCCTTGTACTGCGCCAGCACCTCAATACCACGCTTTGCATCCTTATCACCCGTCTTGGCAATTTTGGCCAGACGCTCCATCTTTTTTTCTACTGACTCCAGGTCCTTTACCTGCAGCTCCAGGTTGATGGTCTCAATATCACGGACCGGATTAACCGAACCATCGATATGGGGCAGCAGCTCATCATCAAAGCACCTGATTACCTGGATCAGCGCATCGGTATTGCGAATATCAGAGAGGAATTTGTTGCCCACTCCTTCGCCCTGAT
>JAUVIT010000317.1 GCA_030592605.1 Bacteroidota bacterium | reverse complement strand
GATTACACAGGGACTGGCCTTCTTTGTCACCCTGGCCACCCTATGGGCCGCCAGACCATTAAAGATGACCAATGAGTTGAAATTCCTGCTGGGCGGACTTCTTGGATTTGCACTGGCTGTCCCTGCCGGTATTATGCAGGCAGATGTGGGATTGAACCGGATCCTTCACAACACCCAATGGATCATAGGACCACACGTGCATGTGGCCATACTTGTAGGTCTGACCATGACCCTATATGCGGCCATCTATCTCCTGCTACCAATTCTCACCAATGGGGCTAAACTCTACAGCCAGAAACTGGCCAATCTCCATTTCTGGTTTCATCTTTTCGGCGGTATCGGTATGGGAGCCTTTATGGGCATGGCCGGACTAAAAGGGATGCTGAGAAGAACCCTCTATTTTAACGGGGAATATGATCTCTATATGATCCTGGCCCTGATTTGCGGTGCCCTGTTACTGATTGGATTCCTGCTCTTCTTTATCAACATTGTGATGACCGTTGGGCTCGAAGGGCTGATCGGTATTTTCAAACCGGTAAAGAATAAGAACAAGGACCTGGTTCCCGCAGAATAGTCTGCATTAACTCTGATGCCGGCTTGTATGCCGGAACAATAATTTTCAGGAGGCGGTCCCACCAGGGGCGGTCTCCTTTTTATATGCATAAAATTTTTGCTTTACTCTTCAGGGCCCTTTCTCCGTGATTTTTTGATATCTCCCCGGATCTTCTTGGATCGGATCCGCTTCTCAACACTTGAACGGGTGGGCCTGGTGGGCCTGCGCTTTTTTACCGGCACCAGACTGGCCAGTATCAGGTCCAGAAACCGTTCCGTGACCTCTGCCTTGTTCCGGTATTGCGATCTGTACTTTTCGCTTACCATAATCAAAACCCCATCGTCGGTGATGCGTGAGCTTAGTCGGCCCGATATCAATATTTTTTGTGCTTCACTCAGGCAGTCCGAATCCTGTGGCAACCACAATAGTTCCACACGCGACTCCGTTTTATTCACATGCTGACCACCCGGTCCGGACGATCGACTGGTCCTGAATTCCACTTCCCGAATCAAACATTCACGCATGTATTAAAGGTAATATGTTGATTGAATAATATCAGTAACTTGTGAAAAAATCATCCATGACATGAGAGAGAATTTCATCCTGATCCTGACTCTCCTATTCATCACCATCGGTCATCTGCACGGACAAAAGTCGGAGCAGAATGACTCGGTACAGATAGATACTATTTCAATGGGACCCATCTCAACCGGATGGGCCGATGAAGCGGTAACCATCGGTTATGTTACAGCTCCATCGGTAATCACCCTGATGTTTGTCTCTGCCCTTATAAATGAATGGAACGCAGGATACGCCGGAATTCCGGCTTCGGCCATGATCTTCCTGGCTCCTCCATTGATCTATGCCGGTGGCCGTTCAGTGGAGATCTCCAAAGAGTTCTCCAATCCCAGAGCCAAATTGGGGTGGACTCTTTACGCCCTGTCAATCATTCCAACTTCTTTGGCCCTCTACGGTTTTACCACAGACTGGGGAGCCACCCTTCCCCTGACCATCGCCAGCGGAATCCTGGGAACAGCAAGTATTGTGGCAATGACTTCCTATGCATTCTCCAGGGCAGAAACCGCCCGTGAGATGGAAACAAGCAGATCAAGCTCCCTGCATCTTGGGGTTTCCCCCCTGGCAGGTGGCGCCATGGCTACTCTTGTGCTAAGATTCTGATGTGTTCTGCGCTAACTAAAAAGCTCCAACAGCTCATTTTCCGACAGAGATTTCAAAGGATTATTAGAAGTGACAAAGGTTTCTGCCAGCTCACGTTTACGTTCCTGCAGACGCTGTATCTTCTCTTCGATGGAATCATTGGAGATGAAGCGGTAAACAAATACACGGTTCTCTTGCCCTATTCGATGAGCCCGGCTCAAAGCCTGCATCTCTGCTGCAGGATTCCACCATGGATCCAGGATGAAAACATAGTCGGCCGCTGTCAGGTTAAGTCCCACTCCTCCTGCTTTAAGGGATATCAGGAAGAGTGAACAAGACTTTCTGGTCTGAAAATCTTTAACAGCCTCCTCACGTTGACGCTGATTCCTGGAACCGGTGAGGTAGGCATATTCTTTTCCATCCTGTTCCAGGCGGGTTCTGAACAACTCGAGGTGTTTCACAAATGATGAGAAAATAAGCACCTTGTGCCCCTCCGAAATTACACTTTCAATATCCCTGTATACCTCCGTGAACTTTCCTGATTCTTCCCCATTGAAATCCTCAAGCAAATCAGGGTGATTGGCAATCTGACGAAGACGGGTAAGAGCCTGCAACACCATGATGGAGGATCGCTCCAGGCCTTCATCTTCAAGGTTCTCAAAGAGGGCATTGCGGACCTGGGACTTCTCTTCTTCATATAACCTGAGCTGAGATTCGGCCATATTCACATAACGAACCTGTTCAAAGACCGGGGGCAACTCCCGGGCAACTTCATCTTTTGTGCGCCTGAGTATAAAGGGATTAATCAAGTCCTTAAGTTTTTCCTCGCGTTCTTCATTTCCCTTCTTTTCGATGGGCTGAACAAAACTTCGTTTAAAAAATCCCAGTGTTCCCAATAATCCCGGATTCACAAAGTTGATCTGCGACCAGAGATCGGTCAGTGAATTCTCAATGGGGGTGCCGGTAAGTACTACTTTATGATCGGACTGTAATGTAACAATCGCATTGTAGAGCTTTGAAGATGGATTCTTGATCATCTGGCTCTCATCCAGAACAATATAATGGAAACGGAAGTCCGAAAGCTTAGCACTATCCTGACGGACCGTATGGTAGGTGGAAATCACCAGGTCATAATAAGGGAAAGACGTGAGTTCCCGGTTTCTCTGATTACCAACATGTATCAGAACTTTTAATCCCGGAGCAAACCTCCTACACTCCTTCGACCAGTTATGAATCAGGGAGGCCGGAACAACAATCAGTGAGGTAAGCTTCTTTTGAGCACTGCCGAAAAGAGAGAATTGTCCCCCTTCTTGCACCGGCCCTTGATCAGTAGAAGCTGAATCAGCCATCCTGCTTAATTCTTTGGATCGTAACAATACAGCTATTGTCTGGAGGGTTTTCCCCAGCCCCATATCATCGGCCAGGCAAGCTCCAAAGCCATATTTTTGAAGAAAGCATAACCACTGGAAACCTTCCACCTGGTAGGTCCTGAGTGTTGCGTTCAGCCCCTCGGGTAGCTCCAGTTCAGGTAGAGTTTCAACACTGTTTAGTGCCTCCAGCTTCTCAAGCGTATCCGTATGAAATCCACGTATCGAATCATCTACCAGGGAAAAGTGCTGTTTCTGTATCCTGATATGCTC
>JAUVIT010000220.1 GCA_030592605.1 Bacteroidota bacterium | reverse complement strand
TCTCTGCGCTGTTTGATTTCGAACCAAAGTTCTTTACGGTATGATTTCATAATCATCAAGTTTAGTAGCAAGTTAGAAAAGTTTCTACAATGAAATCAGTTGTTCTTAGATTTCCTTCTGCTCTTGTATAAATATCCGCCCCCCAAATATCTGTTAAGGATGGGGGTGGAAAAAGATTGTAACCTGCTGCACCATAGTGAGCATAGCATTGATCAAATCGTCTCCTCCTGTGGATTCACCGACCGTTACTACTTTACCAGGGTCTTCTCCAAAACCATGGAGGCCTCGCCTAGTGAATACTGAAAAAACAGTATCTTTGGAAACCAAATACTAATGTTAATCCCTGATGATGAAAACACTACTTGGAATCCTGTATCTTGCTTTGTTTTGCGTGGGTACTATGGCTCAAGACCCTGCGACACCCAATGCCCTGAAACAAAACCTGATAGCTTCAGGTGAATTATTTAAGTGGTCTGTGGACGATAGCAAAGTCAATGGATCCCCTTATCTTACTGAAGAATTCCGCTCGGGCATGATTCATTGGAACGGCATGTGGAACGAAGGGATCGATCTCAGATACAATATCTACCAGGGTAGTTTTGAAGCCAAACTCGAGAGCGGGATCATCGTGATTGATCCCATCAAAAACAACATAGATACTCTAAAATACAGGGAAGAGGTATTTGTGAAAAAGTATCTTGAAGTGGGTAAAGACATGCTAGTGGTATACTTGTCATTGTTGGGACAGCAGAATGGCTATGCACTATATAAACAATATAGAATCAGTTTAACCGAAGCCATCACCGACACCGATCTTTACCACAAAGCTAAACCTGCTGAATACAAAACGCAAACACCTGTATACTATGTCTACAGGGGCAATGAGCATTGGACAGTAAAAGGAAGCAAGACCCTGGCAGAGATTTTCCAAATCGATGCCAAAGTGGTTAAGAGCTACCTGAAGGACAACAAGTACAAACTTTCCCGTGAGGAGCATCTGCTGGAGGCAGTGCTATATTTCTCCAGTTCTTTGTTTTAGATTAACTTCAACTCCCTTTTAATGGCCAGAATCCTCTCCTCGAGTCCCCCTTTTACCACCTTATAATCTTCCCTCTTCTCCAGGAGATCGTAGACGCTGAAATAGAACTTGATCTTGGGTTCGGTTCCCGAAGGCCGGACAGAGATTTTACTACCATCTTTCAGCAAAAACTGGAGTACGTTTGATTTGGGCAGATCGATGGGGGTCTTTACTCCGGAGACGCAGTCAGTACTTGTCTGTTCCAGGTAGTCACGGATGGTCACAACAGGTGATCCGTTCAACTTTTCAGGCGGGTAAGCCCTGAAATCTGCCATCATCTGCTGGATCTCTTCAGCACCTGATTTTCCTTTTCGGACCACATTGATCAATGACTCCTGGTAGCAGGAAAAATTCAGGTACATCTCCATCAGGATATCATACATGCTAAGGCCGCGACTACGTGCCCATGCTGCCATTTCGGCAAGGATGGCACAGGAGGCAACAGCATCCTTGTCCCTTACAAAATCCCCGATCATAAAACCATAACTCTCCTCACCGCCTCCTATGAAGGTCATATGATCTTCATTTTTCCGGATGATGTCTGCAATGAATTTGAATCCGGTAAGCACATCCCAATAGGGAACTTTGTAATGCCTGGCCATATCGGCAATCAGTTCGGTGGTCACAATCGTTTTTACAATATACTCTTTGCCGGTAAGTTTTCCCCGTTCGGACCACTGTGATAAAAGATAGTAGGAGAGCAGGGAGGCGGTTTGGTGACCGTTCACAAGCATTAATTTCCCCTGATCGTCCCGGATGGCGATTCCAACACGGTCGGCATCAGGATCACTTGCCATCACCAGGTCAGCTCCCACTTCATCGGCTTTCTTCAGGGCCATGTCAAGTGCGGCAGATTCTTCAGGATTGGGAGATACAACTGTAGGGAAATTTCCATCTACCACATCCTGTTCAGGAACATTATAGATATTTGTGAAGCCCATTAGCTTCAGAGCTCTTGGTACCAGCTCCACCCCGGTGCCGTGGATGGGCGTATATACAATCTTTATATCCGGATGGGCTGCAACAAGCTCTGGATTAATGGATTGCTTAACTACTTCATCTAAGTAGAGCTTATCCATTTCCTCACCAAGGGTGATAATCTTCTCTTTGTCACCGTCGAATTTTACATCCCCGATGGATTTGATCTTTTTAACCTCATTGATGATGTTTATATCATGTGGATTTATGATCTGGGCTCCATCTTCCCAGTATGCCTTATAGCCATTGTACTCCTTTGGATTATGTGAGGCAGTAATTACAACGCCGCTCTGGCATCCCAGCTGCCGGATGGCAAAACTAAGCTCGGGGGTGGGGCGCAGTCCATCAAAAAGATAAGCTTTGAAGCCATTGGCTATGCATATCTGTGCTGTGATCTCTGCAAACAGCGGACTATTATTGCGACAATCATGGGCAACTGCCACACTGATCTCCTGGCGATCGCTGAATTGCTCCAGCAGGTAATTGCATAGACCCTGAGTGGCCATTCCGACAGTATAGATATTCATGCGGTTGGTTCCCACCCCCATGATCCCACGCAGTCCGCCGGTACCAAATTCCAGATCACGGTAGAAGCTTTCAATTAACTCGGCTTCATTGTTAGCCAGCATTTCACGAATAGCAGTTTTGGACGCCTCATCGATGGGGCTGTTAAGCCATTCTTCCGCCTTTTTTCTGACCTCACTAAGATTGTTTTGCTTCTCCATTGATTCTAATATATGGATAATTATAATATGTTTACATCAGGTTTTGAATACATCTCTCCAGGCTGTCTCTCCAGTAGGGTACCTCTACTCCATATACTTCCTGGATCTTGGATTTGTTCATTACACTGTAGGCCGGGCGCTTTACTGCTCCTGAGAATTCGTGACTCTCAATGGGAACAACTTTGGCTCTGCAACCGATTAGCCGGCAAATTTCCATGGTCATATCGTACCAGCTGCATACTCCGCTGTTGGAGTAGTTAAAAATTCCAGGTGCAAATTGCAGCATATCAGAATCCACATCCGAAATAATCTGCATAATGGCTTTTGCCAGGTCCTCCGCATAGGTGGGAGTGCCCACCTGGTCGTAAACCACCTTCAGATCGCTTTTTAGATCCATCCGGTTGATCATGTTCTTTACGAAATTTTTCCCGAATACACTGTAGAGCCATGAGGTACGTATAATCACGGAACGCGGGTGTCCACGCAATATGTTTTCTCCTTCAAGCTTCGTCCTGGCATATACACCCAGAGGTGCAGTTGGATCATCCTCCCTGATGGGTCTTGGCTGTTCCCCCCTGTATACATAATCTGTGGAGATATGGATGATGCGGACCGCTCTGAACTCCTCCATGCAAGATTTGAAGTTGACCAGAACATCTCGATTTAATTTCATGGCCATATCAGGCTCTGACTCGGCACGCTCCACATCTGTATAGGCAGCACAATTGATGATAAAATCCACTGGATTTGATGCCAGGTATGATTTCAGAGCATTCAGATCGCTTACATCCAGCTCCTCCACATCCGTAAAGGTGTAGATCTGCCGGAATCTGTTGCGCATTTTTTTTATCTCTCTTCCAAGTTGACCATCTGCCCCGGTTACCAGTACATGACTCATAGTATTCACTTTAAAGTTGTTTAAAATAGGGAAGAATCCTGTCCTTCTCAGAAATGATCGCCTTTTCCGGATCGATCTTCCAGTCTATCATGAGATCAGGATCATCGAAGCGGATGCCCGATTCGGATTCGGGATGATAATACTGATCACATTTATAAAGAACGCTTGCCCGCTCAGAAAGGACGGACAATCCATGAGCAAATCCCCCGGGTATCATCAATTGTAAAAAGTTTGCTGCACTGAGCTCTATACCGAACCACTTCCCATACGTAGGAGATCCTGGCCGGATATCTACTGCTACATCAAAAATGGCGCCTTCGGTAACACGCAGCAGTTTAGCCTGTGTATGGGGTTCTTTTTGATAGTGCAGGCCGCGGATTACACCATAGCTTGAACGACTCTGGTTGTCCTGAATAAACTCATAATCAATTCCATACTTTGACAGTTCCTCCTTGTGATAGCTCTCGTAAAAAAATCCCCTGGGATCTTTAAATACCCTTGGTTCAAGAACCAGTAGTCCTTCTATGCCAGTCTCTTTTACAATCATATGACTAGATATCTGAGTCCATAAGCTTTTCGTCTGCTATGTTGAACAAGTACTGACCATAGGAGCTCTTTTGTAACTGTTTAGCAAGAACAAGTAGCTGTGTTTTATCGATGTATCCCATCTGGTAGGCGATCTCCTCAATGCAGGAGATTTTTAATCCCTGCCGCTGTTCAATGGTATGCATATAGTTGGCAGCCTGTAGCAGGCTCTCCTGTGTGCCGGTGTCCAGCCATGCCATGCCTCTTCCCATAATCCGAACCTTTAGCCGCTCTTCTTCCAGGTAAAGTCTGTTCAGATCGGTGATCTCCAGTT
>JAUVIT010000114.1 GCA_030592605.1 Bacteroidota bacterium | reverse complement strand
TAGCCTGTGGATCCTTTGCTTGTTCTCATGAAAGCGGTCAAAACTCACCTCCTTTATTATAAACAGCATAATCAGGATCGAACTGGCCAGTCCGATGGCCAGTCCCGATACATTGATCAAAGAAAAGATCTTGTTCCTACTGATGTTTCTTAGGGCTACAGTAAAGAAATTCTTCCACATAACAAATCTCTTGCTCTGATTAAAAACAGTTTTCGTGCCATAATGTTTATTAGGCTTATGATAAATTAGTTATCGATACTATTAGATGAACTGCACGGGAAAAAGTGTTCGAAAACGAACTTGACTGCACGAAATAGAACAGAAGGCCTATATATGCATTGAAACCCTGAAGGTATACAGGGAGTACTCCTTTGACAGGTTTTCAAAGGCATACTCCAGTTTGCTGCCGGTAGTTTTAGCCATCTCGATAAAACCCAGTCCAGCCCCACCCGTGGCAGAGAATTCTCCATTGGTAATGGTGGACTTGTAGAGCTCCTTTAATGCATTACTGTCCTGTCTATTTACATTGTCGATCCTTGTTCTGAGGGAAAGCACTTCCTGCTTCTTAACCGGATTTGTTGTCTCCATCTCAATAAGCGAATCGTTACGACTTATCTTGCAGGAGGGGCAAAATACAGAGGAACGATCACCGTTACAAAGTAACTGGTCACTGTATTTAGTAACATTTTCCAAAGCCTCTATCATCACGGATATCATCTTCTTGTAAGTCTTGAAGGAGATATCATGGTCCTGTGCAGCCAATTTAAATTCTGACAGCAACCTGTCAATGGTACTGAAAGAAAGCGGCCCCTGGTATGACAGGATTGACTTATGTAACATGATGAATCCGGTTTGTACTGAAATTTAAGAAAAACTATATTAAAGTTTCATCCTTGTTTTCCACATACCCGGAATCCTTCTGAAGTGATGCGCCGTGACTGGCCTCAACGGCCAGCCTGTCGCATCTTTCATTTTCCGGAATACTGGCATGCCCTTTTACCCAAATAAACTGTACCTTATACTTACGATACAAGACCAGGAGCTGCTGCCAGAGATCCACATTCTTCTTGTTCTTAAAGCGCTTTGCCTCCCAGGAAAAAACCCATCCCTTGTTCACCGCATCGGAAACATAGCGCGAATCGGTATAGATCTTAACGCTCAAATCTTCCCGTTTCAGGCTTTCCAAGCCCCTAATCGCTGCAAGTAGCTCCATCCGGTTATTGGTTGTTAACCTGAAACCTTCAGAGAGCTCCTTGCGGTGCTTTCCATATAGCATCACAACACCCAGTCCGCCTGGACCGGGATTACCCCGGGCAGCTCCATCTGTATATATGACTATTTCACCTGGGGCCATGGTTGCATTAGTCTACCAGTGTCATCTCATTTACCAGGTGTCCGGCTCCAGCATATTTGTCAATAACAAACAGGACATACCTGATATCTACATTGATGCATTTCTGCAATTCGGTCTCAAAAGCCACATCACCACTCATGGCTTCCCAATTTCCGTCAAAGGCAATCCCGATAAGCTCGCCATTTGCATTCATCACAGGACTTCCGGAGTTTCCACCTGTGATATCGTTGTTGGTGGTGAAGCAGACATTAAGGGTTCCATTCTCCCCGTATGGTCCGTAATCTTTGCTTTCATAGAACTCCTTGAGCCTCTCTGATACCACGAATTCAAAATTATTGGGATCCTCTTTTTCCATTACTCCTTCGAGAGTGGTATAATGGGTATAGAGAACTGCATCCCTGGGATAGTAATCACCTACCACTCCGTAATTCATACGCATGGTAGAGTTAGCATCGGAATAGAAATCCTTGTTGGGATACATCTCTACTCTTCCTTTCAGGTATAACCTGCTACCCCGGCTATAGGGCTCTTCAAACTGAGCCATTTTGCCTCGTACCTCGAAAAGCTTCTGGAAAGCCACGACTGCCTGGTATCCGGGATCTTTCTTTAAAACTTTCAATGAGGGATTATCCATAAATGCATCGTATCTGGCCTGATCGGTTAAAAACGACTTTTTAAAGTAGTTGTCCACATACTTTACGGCATCGCCTTTGTACTTGGTTTTAGCCTCAAGGATGGAGGAGGGCAGGTACTCATCACCCAATTCGTCCATCAACAGGGCAACCATGGCAGTCATCACCTTTTTATCGGTAGGTGCATTATAGTCTTTGTAGAATCCTTCAGCACCTTCCTTCAGAGCAGTGGTGATTGCATCAATCATCTCCTGGTCAGGCTCCGGATCGGCAAGAGCCATCTCCAGCTCTCTCAGGTTGCGCCCAAAACCCACAGTTTCTATTCCCTGATAATAGGCTTCAACTAAATAGCTAAAGGCAATCATCATCTCTTTCCTGCCCTCAACCGCTGTTTGAATATCACCAAGAGCATTTCCATAAAGCGCCTGACGTTCTGTATCCTGGTCAATCCACTGGGTAAAATCTGCTTCCTCCTGCTGCTTTTTCTCCGTCACTTTCAATTTTTTCAATGCCTTGCTCATCCCGATTGAGTTCTTCCAGTAGTTTGAGGAGCGGGAGTGCTTGGATGCATACTGAATCCTCACTTTTTCACTGGCCTGCATATCTTCCATCATCAGCTCCAGTTTAATTCCCCTTACCTGTATGCGAATGGGGTGATCAATCTCCAGTGACTCCTGAACCTCCCAGGAGGTCATATAACGAGAAGTGCCTCCGGGATATCCCATCACCATGGCGAAATCGCCCATTTCATATCCCTTTGTGGAGATGGGAAGGTGGTGTTTTGATTTCATAGGAATATTTTCCGGACTGTAATCGGCCGGTGAGCCATCAGGTGCAGTATAAACCCTGAACATAGAAAAGTCACCCGTATGGCGTGGCCACATCCAATTGTCGGTGTCATGGCCAAATTTACCAATAGATTCGGGTGGAGCACCCACCAGGCGCACATCCCTGTACGTTTGGGTAATAAAAAGGAAATACCTGTTTCCGTTGAACATACTCCTAACAGTTGCTTCGTACTCGTTTCCCTCGGTAGCTTCTGTGGTGATGGTTTCAGTAAGAGAGCGCACCTTCGAAGAGCGTTCCTGCATTCCCATGTCCTCATTCAGTTCGGGAACAATCCTGTCGCTTACCTCTTCCATCCTTACCAGGAATGTGATGGTCTTGCCCTCGTTGGGAAGCTCCTCATCCCTGGTCATGGCCCAAAAACCATCTTTCAGGAAGTCATGCTCCAATGAACTGTGATTTTGGATCTCACCGTATCCACAATGGTGATTGGTCAGCAAAAGACCATCGGGCGAAACAAGTTCGGCTGTACATGAACCCCGGTCCAGTGCGCCTACTGCATCTTTCAGGCTGGCCTGGTTAATGCTGTAAATTTGTTCAGCAGTCAGCTGAAGGCCCATTTCGGTCATCTCATCCATATTCACCTGGCCAATCAGACTTAGCAGCCACATGCCCTCATCAGCATGAACTCTTGCCTGGAATGTGAATACCAGTGCTGTCAGTAAAAGAAAAAACTTCCTCATATCAATACTATTTATGTAATTTGATAAAACAATTCAGGAAAAATGATTTGCAAATATTGTAAAATTCTTCCTGAAACCACCATGTAAACAGGTGTTTTGTAAGCAAGTCCGTATGTTTAAGAAAAGTTGAGGCGAGTCTGGTCGTCCAGCAATCTGAATGAGCGTCGGTGGTAGGGTGTGGGCCCCAGCTTTAGTACTGCCTTCCGGTGCTCCCTGGTGGGATAACCCTTATTTTTGTTCCAGCCATAGAGGGGATGTTCCATGTGCAAGCTTTCCATGTATTCATCCCGGTGCGTTTTGGCCAGTATGGAAGCTGCTGCGATGGAGGCATAAATCCCATCACCCTTTACAATGCAGGAATGGGAGATAAGTCCATAAGGATTAAATCTGTTGCCATCAATCAGCAAATGTGAGGGGACCAAAGATAAGCCGTCAAGCGCCCGGTGCATCGCCAGGAAGGATGCATTAAGGATATTGATCTGATCAATCTCCTTTTCATGGACCACACCCACAGCCCAGGACAGAGCCTCCTGCTCAATCAAGGTACGCAGGTGCTGTCTCTTTTTTGCACTTAGCTTTTTACTGTCATCCAGCACCGGATTGCTAAACTGTGGGGAAAGAATCACTGCAGCTGCAAATACGGGTCCTGCAATACAACCCCTGCCAGCTTCGTCACAGCCAGCCTCAACAGCTCCTTCAATATGAAATGATTTAAGCATGGGTATCCAGGACCTGCTGTACAGAATCCCAAAGCTTCTCTGCTGTATGGTCCCAGCTAAATAATTTGCGGCGCTCCCTGCCTCTTTCAATCAGATCATCTCTCAAACCCGCTTCCCGTACGACCCTTATCATTCCATCCCGGATACTGCCCGGACTATCGGGTGAGGCAAAAAGTGCTGCATCTCCAGCAATTTCGGGCAGGCTGGTCACCTTGGAAGCAATAACAGGTATTTCACATTTCATGGCCTCAAGGATGGGGATTCCGAATCCTTCAAAATAAGGAACAAAGGTCATAGCCCAGGCTGCACCCAGCACATCATTCAGCTGATCGGGTGTAAGACGACCGGTAAAGATGACATCCTGCTTATTCTTCATCTTCTCGAGCTGCTCCTCCATGGGTTTGCTTAGAAAAAATTTCTCGCCTACCAATACCATTTTATAGTTCTGCTTATTCTCATCTTTGAACAGCTGAAAAGCCTTTAGCAGGTTGGCAATGTTTTTCCGTGGGTGTATACTCCCAACAAAAACAAAATATGGTGATCCTCCGGTGTAGGCTTTGCGCACTTCCACTGCCTGTTCCACAGTAAGTGGATGGTACCTTTCATTAACCCCGTTGTATGCCAGATCGATCTTTTCCTCGGGGACCTCATACTGGTTTATAATATCTCTTCTGGAATATTCGGATACGGTAACGATCCGTGTCGCTCTGAAAGCAAATTTTGGAAAATAATACCTGTAATACTTCCGAACCAGCCAGGGGAGGTCGCCAGGACGATGTACGAAATTTATATCGTGAATCACCGACACGGAAGGCGTTAAGTTGCAGAGGGGAATGAAACCGTCGGTGCTGAGAAATAGGTCCGGCCGCTTCTTCTTTAGGAAGTTTTTGACACGCCACTGAAACCAGAAATGCCAGAGAAAGGGGTGACGGGTTGGCGGACCCAGCACCACGGGACTTACATTCTCACCAAATACCACCTCATTGCTGTATTTGCGATCAAACAAAAAAATAAAATCAACTTCGGGATGTGCTGCGGTGATTCTTTTTAAGGTCTCAAAGGTAAACCAACCAATACCATCCAGCTTACCAGGCATCAGAAGCCTTGTATTTACAGCAATCGTTCTTCTTTTTGTTTCCTGATTCAAAGCGTCCTTTAATAATTATGGAGCGAACTTATTACATTTGTATTGATTTAAAAAATATTTTAAGCGCCTGAGTTTGAAAAAACACTTCATCACCAACCTGGCCCTGCTAATTTTTCTGAACCTGCTGATCAAACCAATCTGGTTCTTTGGCATTGAGGTGGGAGTGCAGAACCATGTAGGTGAAGAGGTCTATGGTTTTTATTTCTCCCTTTTCAATTTCGCCTTCATCCTTAACATGTTGCTTGATGTGGGGATAAATAATTATAACAACCGCACCATCGCCAGGGACCACTCCTTACTAAAAGGGCATCTGGCCACCATCATTCCGCTTAAGCTATTTCTTTCACTTATTTATGCAGGAATAGTTCTGGTATCAGGGAAGCTTCTGGGATACACCCATGAGCAGTTTCAAATGCTCTGGATTCTGGTCCTTAACCAGTTCCTGGCCTCCTTTATCCTCTATTTCAGAACCAACATCAGTGGTTTGCAGCTATACCGCACCGACAGCCTGCTCTCGGTTCTGGACCGAAGCCTTATGATTCTCTTTACGGGCTTGCTCCTTTGGGGAAATATCACCAGTAAACCATTTCAGATTGAGTGGTTTGTATACGCCCAGACAGCCTCCTATACTTTGACACTGATTACAAGTGCAAGCATTGTTCGCTTCAGATCGGGCTCATTTTTTCACTTATTCAGTCTTGCAGGATCCTGGAAGATTCTACGTTCCAGCTACCCATTTGCATTGCTGATCCTTTTGATGGCTCTTTTCAACCGGGTCGATTCTGTGATGCTGGAACGGCTTCTTGAGAATGGCAGGGAGCAGGCGGGGATCTACGCCCAGTCTTTCAGGATATTTGAAGCCGCCACACAGTTCTCCCTCCTGTTTGCCATGTTGCTGCTTCCCATGTTCTCCCGGATGAT
>JAUVIT010000255.1 GCA_030592605.1 Bacteroidota bacterium | reverse complement strand
GAAAAGATTTGCATTTGCCTTGCCGTTCAAAAATTTCACACTGAGGTTGGCAATAACAGAAGTTGAGAAGATAAAGTCATCGGATTGATAATAGGAATCCTTTCTCCCGATGTAGGAGACTCCAACATCCAGGGAAAGAAATTTTAAAGGATAGGATCCCAGAGAAATATCGCCTCCCACAGATTCAAAGTGATCTGTATTTGCATTTTTATAATGAAGGGGATTATCCGGGTCTACCTGGATCAGCGATATCCGGTCCTGGATGATATTATAAAAAGCCTTGGCCTTAATCTTTAAAGGAGCTGAATAGATGGATGTATTGTTTGAAAGTGTCAGGTTAAAATTATGGGATGTCTCGGCAAGCAGATCCTCATTTCCTTCAATCTGATGGTTGGAGTCGTAGAATTGAAGATAGAGTTCCTTTAGAGAGGGAGCCCTGAATCCCCTGGCATAAGATGCCCTGAAAATGCTATTTTTATATTCGTATTTTATATTCAGTGAAGGTGTAAGGGGAGATTCATACTTGGTATTATAGGAACCCCTCAGTGCTGGCTGAAATGTAAAATGTTCTGAAATGTGCCACTGCAGACTTGCAAACAGGGCATAATCCCCAATCATCTCATCTCCACCCTGCATGCGCTTACCTGAGCCGTATTCCGTATTGATGTCAAAACCAAGCTGGTAGTCCAGCTTTCCCTCCTCAAGGGCATGGTTAAATCCGCCCCTTGCAGTAATGGAGTGGAAGGTGGAGGTGTCGTGTTCTTCCGGATTGGGAATCAATACCGTTTCCAGGGTGGTGAGATCCTTCAGATATTTGCTTTTACGCCGGTCGTAATAGGAGTAAGCCGCCAGCACATGGATGTTATTGCCTGCCTTCAGATTTTGGTCATAGTGCAGGCTGTTATTAACCCGGGTTGTCGTGAACCAGGTATCAGTACCCTTCTCATAATAGGGAGGGAAAAGATCGCTGCGGTCGAGCAGGTTTTCGCTGAAGAAATCGATTTTATACTTCAGGGAGGTCTTTTCCTTTCGGAAGCTGTAGCTGGCACCTCCGTTGTACTGCTCTTTGGGCTTCCATTCCTGACTCCGGCTGTTGTCTACAAGTGAATAGCCGCCAAAAAAATTACGGCCCCCGACAAAGGAGAGTCCATGGTTTCCAAAACGGGTATCCAGGCTTCCATTGAGCTTATAAACTCCTACAGATTCGTAGTAGCCATGCACACCTGTCCGGAATTGTGAATACTTATTCTCCCTGGTGATGATATTTACCACCCCCGCCAGGGCATTGCTTCCGTAAATGACCGACATGGGACCCTCCACAATTTCAATATGGTCCACATTATCAAGGTTGATCTGACTCAGGTCGATGTTACCATCCAGTCTTCCAATCACCGGGACCCCGTCCACCAGAATTTTTACATTCTCTCCGGAAATCCCCTGCAGGTCCAATGATGCTCCTGTGGAAGGATCGTTATTGATGCGGAAGTTCAGCTCTTTAGATAAGAGTTCAGCCATGGTATTGGCTGCCTGGTTTTCAATACTTGGTTTCCCGATATACTTAATGTTGTAGATGGATTTATCTACACTTACAGCTTTGTACTGGCCGGTAACTACCACTTCATCAAGCCCGAAATAACTGGGTTTAAGACGAATTTCAAACAGCTCCTTAGCTCCGGGCGTAGATTCAAGGTAGTTTTCATAACCCATAGCGCTTACGCTGAGTATAACATTCTCAGCAAGAGCCACTGTGGCTTCCCCATTGATATCCCCCACATGATATTCCTGCTTCCCCGTTTCTTTGTTCTCACAACAGATGTGACAAAAAGGCACAGGCTGACCATCCGAGTCATCAATCACCCTGATTTTGATCTCCTGTGCCTCTGTGTAAGAGATCAGGACGAATAGAGCGTATGTAATAAAAGCTAATCTTCTTGCCACCTATCCTCCTGAATTATTCCTTAATAAACCTCAGTACATTTGATTCACCATCAGCACTCACCCTGATAAAGAACACGCCAGGATTCAGGGATGAGACATCAAGTGAAAGGTTCGTAAAGCCAGATGCGTCATAATGAGTGGTATGCACCAGCCTGCCGATCATATCAATAATATCTATGTCAGAGCGGCCCACAAAATCGAATACGACATTGATTCGATCGGCTGCAGGATTGGGATAGACCTGAAGCAGGTTCTGAATTTCATGCTTCTCCGCAGATACGAAAGTGAGCTTTTCCTGCATAAAGGTGTATTTACCTTCCGAGGATCCGGTAAAGCCGGTGAAATAGATCTTATAGTAGGAGTCGTTGGTAGTAGTATCACCATCATCGGTTTTCAGGTAGTAAACTACCGTATCAATGAGAACATAAGATCCTCCATCAAATTTCTTCCAGTCTGAACCAATTTCACTGATATTGGAAGTGAAAGAAGTATCTACATAGCTTTCATGAGTGGATTGGTCCATTCCGGATTCCCTCACCTCCTGGGCCATAACATGGTTATCATTGATCAGAATACCTGTCACGAAATAAGGAATGGTATAATCATAATACTTGGTAAATAGCAGGTCCCAGTCATCCATGGCAGGCTCTCTGTTAATGAACTTCGTGCTGTCGAGGGAGTAATGGATGAAATAGTTGTCTATATAGGTAGCTGCATTAATTGGCACGATTTGTTCTCCTGTTCCATCCAGGTAGGCATACTTAAACTCCCAGGTATTTGCCATAGCAGATTTTTGGACAATGGCCACTTTCATGATGGAGTCTGCCAGGGTCCTGATTATAAAAATGCTGTCTCCTGTAATGGTATGTGTGGTCATGTTGTACCTGCCCCAGCCATAATCAAAGTCATCGCCCGGAATGGTATTGGCATTAAACGCTCCCATATCCCAGGTATCTATGGAGTTATACATGGGTGTCCAATCCATGCCTGCAGTATCAACGGTGGCCCAGTCATCGATATCACCATCCGCATAGGTATAAAGCTCAACACCTGAGCCATTATTGGCCAGGACACTGACACTCATCTGTTGGGTAACAAAGGCAATATCCCAATTGGCCCTGTCTACAGTGGTAAGGGTTCCATTTTCAAGGCTGTAATACACATCATTGGCGTATCCTGCTCCTGTATCCACCTCTTTTTGTTCCTGCGCCAGCAGGCCCATGCTAATTAATACCATTGTAACAACTAGTAGACTTTTTTTCATAGGTATGTTCTTTAGGGTTTGGATTCTTTAGTCTGCCAAAGCTAATGGTCAATATTGAAGGAATTCTGAAGCTAGGAGCTAGCGTTGTAGCTCGAAGGTGTGGGTAAACTTAAGGGTGATATTCCTCGCATCATATACTGGCAGCTTGGGTACTTCGCGGTCGAGCCAGGTATTATGCCCTTCATTAAACACTACAAAGAGATCGGTCCCCTCTTTGGGATTGTACCTGAAGCGGATATTGGAAAGGACCTTGTTGATGGCGCTGTTATACTGCACAAAAGCTGAGACCGAGAGCTTGGTGGAAAACATAAGGAGGGCACGAAGTCCTGCTATATGGTTGTTCAGGGACTCCATACGGTCGGGAAAACGGATCAGATCGAGCATGTATATGCCTCCTAGTTCAACAGAAGCACCAATGTTCCATTTGGGTTGTATACTGGGCGAAAGCTTGTAACCATCGAAGTAGCCTCCTCCTTCAAACATGAATATGGTATAAAATGAACTGGTACCGGGAGTTTGTAACATCAACTCGCCACTGAGGTACTTATACCTTCCCATCGGTACAGTTACAGAGTCACTTAGCTCAAAATCTTCTTCCAGTTGATCAATCCTGTAAACCGGACCAATGGAACCCATCCAGCTGTTTTTTGAACTGAAAGACCAGCTAGGGTTGAGGCTGTACATCATCAATACATATTCCGGGATCCGGTAGAATGCATAGTTGAACAACCTGATGTTATGAGACTGCAACCATGACTCTTCCGGGGAGATCCATGTATATTGTAGACTGGGTGCAGTGGCAATGAAGTCGTCGATCATTTCGAAGCCTATACCAGGATCAAAGTCAGTCCCTGAATAAGTAAGTCCGGCCGAATAGGATAAGCCTTCCTGTTTCCGTCGCT
>JAUVIT010000123.1 GCA_030592605.1 Bacteroidota bacterium | reverse complement strand
ATGCTGCGGCCAAGTCAAGGTTAAAGTATACGCTGGAATCGAGAAGTAATTTTGAAGCCTACAATGCCTTGGTAGATGCTGCTAAGGTAGAGGATAACCGTTTGGAGATCTTCTACAACTAGCGCTCGCATTTGTTAGCTCGCAGCGTGCTTATTTTGCTTCGCAAAAAAATGCCAGGCTGCTTCGCCTAACAATTGCTCGCTTAAGTAAGCATTACCTTATTAGAGTATATACGAAAGGGTGCCGGAAACGGTGCCCTTTTACTTTTCCGGATTTTCAGACCAAAGTGATCAGATTTTTCCCAGCTACTTCCGGACCGGACCTCTTTTTTACATAACTTGAACATTACTGTGACAATGGACCTCCGATTACACTTTAATTTTGATTAAACGTCTAATCGAACTAAAATCTGGAGGTACCCGAACATGAAAACTTCAACTGTATGTAAGCTCGTTGCAGTGCTGGTGATACTGGCTCTTGGAATTCTATCGCCCCTGCAGGCCCAGAATCCTGAAGCAAAATTTCAACAGGGTTTAATCAAAGAGGAGGGCGAAGGATCCCTTTTGGAGGCCATAGAAATATACAACGAGGTTGTTAAAGATGAATCTGCCGGACGATTCCTGCAAGCCAATGCCATGCTTCACATGGGACTCTGTTATGAGAAACTGGGCCGCCAGGAAGCGACCAAAACCTACCGGAATCTGATCCAGAACTACCCGGATCAGGCTGAAACAGTCAAAATTGCCGAAGAGAAGCTTTCTCTGCTGGCACAAATGAATGCTGCTAGCAGTGAAACGGGAGGGGGGATGAGTATCCGAAAGGTATGGGAAGGTCCTGAAGCTTTGGCGGGTGAAACATCCCCGGATGGAAAGTACCTTTCCTATGTGGACTGGGATACCGGTGATCTTGCCATTTATGAACTTGCCACCGGTAACAAGCGCCGTATAACCAATAAGGGCACATGGGACAAATGCCAGGAATATGCAGAAGATTCCAGATGGTCGCCCGACGGAAAACATATCGTTTATTCCTGGTGGAATGATCAGATGACTTACGAATTACGTATGATCGGACTTGATGGTTCAGAGCCCAGGGTACTCTACAGTAATGAGGAAACAAACTATATGGTACCGAGTGACTGGTCACCGGATGGCAGTCAAATCCTTGCCTGCATGTACTTTCAGGAAAACAGAATCCAGGCTGTTGGTTTGATAAATGTGGCCGATGGATCCATGCGTATGCTAAAAACACTTGAAGAGTGGCCGGGAAAGATGTGCTTTACCAAAGATGGTGCCTACATTATATACGACCGTCAACAAGAAGAAAATTCAAGCGTTCGTGACATATACCTGTTACCGGTGAATGGAGACGATGAGATACCACTGGTCAGTAATCTTGCAGATGATTTTTTACTTGGATTGGCACCAGATGGGGAAAGTGTCCTCTTCTCCAGCGACCGGGATGGCAGTTCAAGCATCTATGTGATAAATATGGAAGAGGGAAAACCGGTAGGTGATCCAATACTGATAAAATCAGGCATGAAAGCGGATGAAGCTCTGGGATTTACTCCGGAAGGTTCTTTTTATTATGCACTTAACCAAAAAGTAAGTGATATTTATATGGCTGAACTGGATCCTGAAAGTGGAAGTATTATTACGCCGCTGGCAAAAATGGAAACAAGGTTCCAGGGGAACAATAAGGAACCCGACTACTCGCCCGATGGGAAAAACCTGGCATATATAAGTGTGACGGGGCCTACAGCTTCCAATATCCCCTTTATTCAAGGTGCAGGTAATGTGTTGATCATTCGATCCATTGAAACACAAGAGGAACGAAAAATCATCCCTGAATTTGCCAGGATGGGTTATCCCCGCTGGTCACCAGATGGAAGGTCTATTCTGATCGTGGATTTGAGCGATGCGAGTTCAATGGGTTATTACCAGATCGATATTGAAACCCGTCAAATAAAACCCATCATCTCCTCTGATGAAGGACTGAGGTTTTTTGGCAAGCATGAATGGTCTCCTGACGGAGGCACTCTGTTTTATGGTCGTCGCATCAATAACTTCAAGACTGGTCAAATTATGTCCAGGGACCTTGAAAATAGTGAAGGAAAAATAATCTATGAGTCGAATGATATTTTGCATATGTCACTTTCGCCAGATGGGAAGTGGCTGGCAGTAATCTCGAGGCCCAAGTCAATAAACACATGGGCCATGCATGTGATACCTTCTTCAGGAGGGGAAGCCAGAGAGCTTTTCCGATTCGAGGAAGATGAACTTATCTCTATCGGTCTTTCTGGGGCTGAAACCTGGTCCAGTGATGGAAAATACATTCTGTTTATGCTACAGGAAGAAAATGTGGAAGATTCCTTTGTGGAATTGTGCAGGATCGCGGCTGAAGGTGGAGAGATCGAAAAGCTAGGAATTACAGTTCCCAGAAGAACTGCCAGTCTTTCCATGCATCCCGATGGACGTCATATTGCATTCTCTGCTCTATCCAGACCCCTTGAACCAGCCGTATGGGTCATGGAAAACTTTTTACCCTCTGATTAGATAAATTATGGGTCGCAAGAAGAAACCGGTATTCAGGCTTACGCTATTCTTTATATCTGTAGTCATTGCATCCGGGAGTATTCTTGCCTACCTAAGCATAAATAACATTTCTAATCTCAAGGAGCTCACTGAAAAAAGAGTCCAGGAGGCTGAAAGTAGCCTGGCCCTTGCCGTTTCAGATCAAATTGAAATAATAATAAATGATCTGGCTGAGAAGTTCCCAGACTATCCAGGTGGTAAAAATCCAGCTGCTATTACCTGGATAAAAAACATGGAATCCAAGGACCTGTCAGATCAACAATTTGTAGTTGACACGGAAGGGGGATTTTTGTGGCCCTGGGTTGTGAAGGGATATGAAAATCGACCCGAGAAAGCACCTTCTAAAAGGTATCAAACCCAATTTGAGCAGGCTGAAAGGGCCGAATTTATTGAGCAAAATTATAGCAAAGCATACCACTACTATCATGCTTCACTAAGGGAAGCCTTCAATAATACCGATACGGTTCAAGCCCTAAATGCCCTTGCAAGACTTTCTGTGAAATCGGAAGAGTGGACTAAGGCATTCAGCTATTACTCGTCCATTATTTCAGCTTATGGAACACTCCTCAACTCATATGGATTTCCTTATGTCTATTATGCTATACCTCAACTGATCCAGATTTCTAATTCATCCAACAGGGATCAGATCACGCAGGAAATCGAATTTTGCCTCACGGGGATGGCATCCGGGAAGATCCCTTTGAATCAGAGTAGTGCTGATATGCTAAATCTGGTTTCCGACTGGATTGAATCAGAGCCTGCAACAAACGAAAGGATTGCTCATATAAGGGAAAGCATTCAAACAATAGAAAACCTCCTGTCCTTTGTTAACAGAAACAGGATAGTGATCGGGGATTACCTGCACAACGAAAACAGAGACGCCTTTTCAACCGTCAGTGGAGGTTTCCATGCTTTGAATGGTAGCTCGCAGAATGGTGGGGAATTAATACTGATCAAACTTCATGGTGAGTATGCATCAGGTTTTTCTGTTGATTTCGAAATACTGTGGCATCAGATCATGGAACAACCATTGACTGAAGGCAGAGAGTTTGATTTGGAGCTAGAAATCGTAATGCCGGTGAATGGAATCAATGGATCTGGACTTCCATTGACCATCATGGAGATTTCTTCTTATTTCCCGGGTTACCAGGTACTTGTTAAATTAAAAAATGAAAATCTGATTGATGAAATCGTCAGAAGGCGAAGCTGGATCTTTGGAATTGCCCTGACCTTGTTGCTCGGAGGAATGGTGCTTGGCATTCTATTGATACTTAGGGATATTTCCAGGGAAGAACACCTGGCCCGATTGAGAGCTGACTTCATCTCAAATGTGACCCATGAGCTGAAGACCCCGCTTACTTCCATTCAATTATTCACTGAATCGATTCTGCTCAATCGTATCAAATCTGCCGCGCATAAGAATGAGTATCTACAGATTATCCTGAAGGAAACCGGGAGTCTGAAAAGAATGATTAATAATATTCTTGATTTCTCAAAAGAGGAAAAAGGAAAACGGAATTATAACTTTCAGGATGTCAATATAACAGCCTTGGTAAATGAGGCCATTCAAGATCTGGAATACTGGCTGGTGGAGAAAAAATTTACCCTAGTGAAGGAGATTGATGATGGAGTGACAGCAATTGCGGATCCGGGAGCCCTAAAACAGGCCATAATCAACTTATTAAATAATGCTATAAAATTTTCAAGGAGCAGGAAAGAGATACTTGTGAGCTTAAAAAAAGAAGGCGAGATGATCCTTATCCAGGTGAAGGATAAAGGGATCGGTATACCTGAAAATCAAAAAGATTTAATTTTTCAACCATTCTACCGGGTTGAACAAAAGAGTGCCGAAGAGATCAGTGGTACGGGACTTGGGCTTTCAGTGGTAAAGGATGTAGTTAAGGCTCATCACGGAAAGATCAAGGTTGAGAGTCAGCTCAATGAAGGAAGTAGCTTTACCATCCTATTCAAATCAACTCAGGAAAACTCAGTATAATGGACATATTAATCATTGAAGACGACATCAGTATTTTACGTGGATTGAAGGACAATCTGACTTTTGAAGGATATGAAGTTCATACTGCCACTGACGGACTGGAAGGTTTTAATACAGCCATGGAGAAACATGTGGATCTTTTGTTGCTCGACATAATGCTTCCGGGATTGAACGGCTATGAAATATGCCGGAGACTTAAGAAGGAAAAACCTGATTTACCCATTATTATGATTACAGCTAGGGGGACAGAAATGGATACCGTTGCAGGCCTGGACATAGGGGCTGATGACTATATTTCAAAGCCTTTCAGCATCCCGGAATTGATGGCCCGGGTCCGGGCTGTTCTCAGAAGGTCTTCGGAAGTAACAAATGATATCGAAATATATGCATTCGGAAATGTTTCCATAGATTTTAAAAAATTCCATACCACTGTCGATCATAAAGCGGTAAAGCTATCCAGCAGGGAATATGCTATCATGCAGTACCTGGTAGAACATGAACATGAAGTGGTCCACCGCGATGACCTGCTGGAGAAGGTCTGGGGCTTTGATATTACCCCAACTACGAGAACCGTAGATAACTACATTCTCGAGCTTCGAAAAAAACTAGAAGAAGATCCTTCCAATCCCAAGCACATCCTGACCATCCGGGGAGCCGGATATAAATTTACGCCCTAACATTCATCCATTCCGACTCAGAATCGAATCCTATTGCTTTACCAGGACCACTTTGCCAAGCTCAATACCATTCCAGCCCTCCTGAATTGGACGTATCGACATTATCAGATCTCCTGTTTCTGCAATGACCATTTCCCCCAGAATCATTTCTGTGAATTCACTTTCTGTGGCCTGGATTTCCGCTTCCAGCTCCTCTTCACCAATTCTAACTGTCAGCTTGCTGGGTTCTTTAGCCCGCACCTGAGCTTTCACGGCATAGGTTCCGGGATCGGTGGAATGGAACATCCATTCGAGCCTGACCCGGGAATCTACCCAGTTGGTGATACTTGACTCTTCCCCCGATCCCTTCAGTATGGCGTGAGTTCCATATCCTGGGTTATGGATATCTGCGAAGTCGGCTGGCAGTATAATTTGATTCTCAGATAAGGAAGGCATATTGCTCTTGACCTCCAGATCTCCTGTGGTTTCCACAACAATAACCGTATTTACCGGATCGGGTGCCTCGGCTGGAAGCTCAATAAGAAGATCGTCTCCCTCAAAGTGAGAAGATAAGACCTGGGCCTGATCGGCCAGGATCCTGATACTGTTGACGCTTGTTGAAATTCCAGGCAGCTTTAGCAGCCCATTGTCAGGCCAGTTGAAAACATGCAGGTAGAGGGTAGTTCCTTCCCCGGTGGCGCGACTGGTACATCTTCCCCAGGGAAGTTTGAAGAAGGGACTTGCTTCTGTTCCATAGATCGATTCTCCATTCACATCCATCCACGCTCCAATGGCCTGCAGACGCTCCACGCTTGGTGCAGGAATCTCTCCCTCGGCAGTGGGTCCTACATTGAGTAAGAGGTTGCCACCCTTGCTGGCAATATCCACAAGCATCCGGATCAGGGTCTCGGACGATTTCCAGTTATGATCATAGTGCTTAAATCCCCAGCTGGTATTCATGGTCATACAGACTT
>JAUVIT010000142.1 GCA_030592605.1 Bacteroidota bacterium | reverse complement strand
GCACAATGAGTACCAGGCGGACAACTTTGCAAAGGATAAGTATGAAGCAGATAGCCTGATTTCCTCATTGAAGAAGCTTTCCAAAAATAACCTGAGTAACCTGACTCCCCATCCGGTATATGTAAGCTTTCACTATTCCCATCCACCCTTACTCCAGCGGATCAGGTCCTTAAAAAAGTAGTGGCTCAATTGTATATTTGAGTATCTTTAGTGGGACCACAAAAAATGAAAAGCATTAAGCGAAGGGATTTTCTGGCCGGAATCGCTTCTGTTCCATTATTGGGTAATACCCGGGAGTTCACAGAGGAGGAATCCAAAGCATCTTCAGCGGCAGGTAAAAGTGATCCGCTGCGTTTGGGGATCATTGGATATGGAAGGAGGGGAGAAGAACTTCTCGCTGCTAGCATGAATACAGCTGGCGGCCAGGCAGATCTTAACATTGAATTCAGGGCAGTCTCAGAAATCTATAAGCTACGCATGGAACGTGGATTGGCTGCTGCAGGGTCAAAAGCCAGGGCTTACAGGTCTTACCTTGATCTTCTGGACAGCGATGACATCGATGCAGTTATCATTGCCACTCCGGATCACTGGCATGCTGCCATGGCCATAGAAGCCGCACAGAGGGGAAAACATATCTACCTGGAGAAATGCATGACCCGTACAGTAGATGAGGCCAAAGCTGTCCGCGATGCTGTGAAAAAGAGTGAGGTGGTATTTCAGCTTGGTCACCAGGGCAGAAAGCGCGATCTGAATCTTAAAGCCAGGGAGTTGATCGCAAATGGGACGCTTGGAAAACTTTCGCTGATTGAAACAACCACCAACCGGAACAATGAGCAGGAGGGATGGAGAACAGAAGAATACAAAAGGCTGAGCAAGGATGCTTTAGACTGGGACATGTTCGAGGGACCATCAGCGAACAATAAACCCTTCAGCCCTGAAAGATATTTCGCCTGGAGAAACTACTGGGACTACGGGACAGGGATGTCTGGGGATCTCCTGAGTAATGAATTTGATGTCATCAATTCCATCCTGGATCTGGGCATCCCCGAATCGGCCGTTGCCACGGGCGGACTGTATCACCACTTGGACGGAAGAGAGGTGCCGGATGTATTTCAGGCTGCCTTCGAATACCCTCAAAATGCATTCACACTGCTTTACAGTGGAACGCTCGCAAGCGGCATTCCCAGGGGCACGCTCTTTATGGGAACTGATGCCACACTTGAACTGGGAAGAATCCTCTCTGTCTGGGTCGACAAGCAATCCATTAAGTATAAAAGCAGAATAAAAGCAGGTATGATCGATCCCTCTGCACCCTTCGTAAATTATGAGAGGGGGCAAAGCAGTGTGGATGCAGTGTCCTCGGCAACTTCAAAATACTATGCAGACCGTGGGTTGGCCCATACATATCGTGAAGGAAAAGAATTTAATACCACCCAACTTCATCTTGCAGAGTGGCTGCACTGTATCCGAAGTGGCGGACTTACCAGTTGCAATATTGACAGGGGATTTGAAGAAGCCATCACCTCACATATGGCCACCATATCCTTCCAGGAAGGGAGAAAGGTTAAATGGGATTATGAAACAGAAACAATCATTTGATATAGAATCATCTAAAGCATACAACCATGAACACTTCCACTAACATGAACAGACGTAAATTTCTACAAAAAACAGCAGTCAGCACAGCTGCTGTTGGGCTATCCTCTCCGGCCATGAAAATGATGGCTGGCGAGAGAGTGAAAAAAGGAGCCGGTAAGGTTGGCCTATATAGCATTACCTTCTTAGGGGTGTGGTACAAGGGCGATGCACTTACCCTGGATGATATGATGATAAAAGCCAAAGATTATGGCTATGATGGAATTGAGATCGATGGGAAGAGGCCCCATGGAAACCCCCTGGATATGCCCACATCCCGATGCAAGGAGCTAAAATCAAAGGCCAATGATCTGGGCCTGGATATTTATGCCGTTTCTGCCAACAATGATTTCAGCAGTCCGGTTCCGGAATACCGTGAGTGTCAGATCGTATACCTTCGTGAACTCATGCGTATGACCTCCGATCTGGAAGTACAGCCTCTCAGAGTTTTTCTGGGATGGCCCGGAGTGACCCTGCATCCCACAGGTGGCAGGTATGATATAGCCAGGGAAAGCTGGCAGCAGGCGCATTATCAATTCGAGCCTGAACAGATCTGGGAGTGGTGCAGGGATGGATTAATTGAGAGTGCTAAATATGCTGAAGATTATGGTGTTACACTGGCCCTTCAGAACCACAAACCAGTCATCAACGACTGGAGGGATATGATGAGGATGATAAATGAGGTGGATTCCCCGGCATTAAAGGCCTGCCTGGATGCACCTATTATGGATGAGAAAACTCCGGAAAACATCAGGGAAGCTTCACAGGCAGTAAAGGGTATACAGATGTTATCCCATTTCGGCGGAGAATTCGACAAGAAAGCAGATGGTAGCATTGTAGATACCCAGGATCATAGCAATCACGGCGATAAGGCTGGAGAGCAGCTGGCGGAAAACTACCTGCCTGAATTTGTGAAAAACATGAACGAAATAGGCTATGAGGGTTATTACAGTTATGAGCTATGTCACCCGCTACCACTGGTAAATGGTGAAAAGGTTGGAATAGATTTCGTGGAGAAGAACGCCAAACTGGCCTGTGAAATGATGAAGGGACTGGTAAATGCATAGCATATGACGGAAAAGAGTAAGAACAACAAGGCTTATTTACTGTTTATCACCCTGGCCGCGGCGCTGGGTGGATTTCTTTTTGGCTATGATACGGCTGTTATTTCAGGTACCATTGGTTTTGTGAAATTCCAGTTTGGCCTGAGTACAGCCATGGAAGGTTGGTTCGTCAGTTCGGCCCTGGTGGGCTGCATTACCGGGGTTGCCTTTGCAGGCGAGCTATCGGATCGCTTTGGCCGGAAGAGGTCCCTGATTTTCTCCGGACTCATGTTCAGTATCTCGGTAGTGGGATGTGCCCTGAGTGCTTCGAATACGGAACTTATTATTTTCCGTATGATTGGTGGCATCGGGGTGGGTATAGCATCCATGCTATCGCCACTTTATATCTCGGAAGTTTCCCCGGCAAGAATACGTGGTCGCATGGTGGCCCTATACCAGTTTGCCATTACCATCGGAATTCTCTGCGCCTATTTCGCCAATGCGATCATGCTGAACCTGAGCGAGTCGCTTACAAGCCTCAATCCATCCGGTATCTGGCACAAGTTGCTGGTGGAAGAGGTGTGGCGAGGAATGTTTGGAACGGAATTAATCCCTGCGATCCTCTTCTTTCTGGTTATGTTTTTTGTCCCCTCAAGCCCAAGATGGCTGGTCTCGAAAGATCGGAAGGAGGAAGCTGGTCGCATCCTGGAAAGGATCAATGACCGGGAGTTTGCTCAAAGGGAGTTAGCATCCATTCAGGAAGCTGTGTCAAAGGAAGAGAAAGGTTCCTGGTCCGTACTCTTTCAAAAAGGGATCAGGGTGGCCTTATTTGCTGGTATGGGCCTGGCCATACTTTCCCAGTTTACCGGGATCAATGCTATTATCTATTATGGTCCCAGGATTATGGAAGAGGCTGGAATTCAGTTAAGTAATGCCCTGGGAGGCCAGGTGATCATTGGCATTGTGAATGTGGTGGCCACCCTTGTTGCCATCATGCGAATCGACAAATATGGAAGGAAGAAGCTGATGCTGGGAGGAATTACTGGAATGTTTATTTCACTTATTGTGGTGGGGTTTCTATTTCTAAGCGGACATACCCAGGGGGTCCTCCTTTTGATCTTCATACTAACCTTCATTGCTTCCTTTGCCATTGGATACGGACCAGTGATCTGGGTTCTGTTATCGGAGATTTATCCTACCAGGGTGCGGGGAAGGGCCATGTCTGTTGCCACGCTGACCCTCTGGGTTGGGACGGCCATTGTGGGACAGGTGGTGCCGTGGATGCTGGATGTACTTACACCTGCTGTGACCTTTTTCATCTTTGCTCTTTGCTGCATCCCTGTTCCCTTCATCCTGAGGAAAATACCTGAAACCAAAGGACTCTCTCTGGAAGAGATTGAGAATTCGTGGCGTACTGACGCTCAAAAGAATTAATGAAATGACAGGTAAGGAAAGATTTCTTAATTCGCTGGATCGGAAACCTGTGGACCGGCTTCCGGTTACCACTCATCATGTAATGCCCTCTTTTCTTGACAGTCACTTGAATGGGAAGACGGATCAGGATTTCTTCGACCGCTTCGGACTGGACCCCATATGCTGGGCTATTGCCTATGCAGCAGATGAAAGCAGGGGTGAGTACTTTGATCCGGGGCATAGGGAGCTTGGATTTCTTGAGGCACGAAGAGTAAGCAGCGACAACTGGCGCTTTAAGATTGAGGAAGTCCCGGGTCAGGCCTATGCCACCCGTCGTTTCAACATTATCACCCCTGATAAGACTCTTTCCATGATCCTGCAGTCGGATCAGCATACCACCTGGGTGGCCGAACACCTTATTAAAGAGCTTAGTGATATTGATGTCATTGCCAAATATATGACCCATCCCAAATGTGATGTGGCAGCTGTAAACGAAGCTGCAGAATCCTTTGGAGAGAGAGGCCTTGTCAGGGGACATATTGCCTGTTTCGATGGCTTTGGACAGCCCGGGTGCTGGCAGGACTTTTCCTGCCTCTATGGTTCCGCAGACCTGATTATGGCAGCTCTGGAGGACCCTCCCTGGGTACATGCCTTCCTGGAAGTACTGAGAGACCATAAAAAGATCTACGTGGATTCACTGAGGGGAGCCTTATACGATATCCTGGAACTGGGGGGAGGGGATGCGTCCACAACAGTCATTTCTCCTGACATTTTCGATGAATTCGTGGCACCCTACGATAGTAAACTTATAGAAGCTGCTCATAAAGCCGGACAGAAAATCGTTTATCACACCTGTGGTGGAATGATGCCCATTCTGGAGAATATTGCAGATATGAATCCTGATGCCATGGAAACATTCACACCTGCAGACATGGGAGGAGATGCCAAACTGGCTGAGGCTAAACAAAGGATCGGCGACAGGGTTTGCATGATCGGAGGCTTTGACCAGTTTCATTTCTTCAAGGGGTGCACCGAGGAAGAAACAAGGCAGGAGGTGAGGCGTTGCTTCAGCGAGGCTGGCGGTGTAGGGGGATATATCCTGTCTCCTTCGGACCACTTCTTTGAAGCCGATCTAAATCTTCTGGAAGCCTTTGCAGACGAGGCACGCAAATGCACCTACTGATACTGCCTGTTAGTTAATGAATCCCAATCGTTCCGGAATAAGGTCCCAGTAGGGAAAAGTGGGCATATAATCCTTTTTCTATAGAGAAAAGGGACTAAAGCCTGGATAACTAAAGTCCCTTTCAACAAATGAGCGGGAAAGGAGGATCGAACTCCCGACCCTCAGCTTGGGAAGCTGATGCTCTACCACTGAGCTACTCCCGCAGTAAAACAAATTTACATTTAATTTATATATTTTTGCCAAGCTCCATGAAAATCTGCCAGAAGAATGAGAAGTGCCATTATTACCATAGGGGATGAGATCCTGATCGGGCAAGTCACCGACACCAATGCCGTTTGGATTTCCCAGCAACTAAATGCCATTGGCATACAGGTGGGAGAGATGGTGACGGTTTCTGACGAAGCCGGACAGATCGCAGCTACGCTGGACAGGTACATGGGCCGTTATGATCTTCTGATTATGACCGGCGGATTGGGGCCTACCACGGATGATATTACCAAACAGACCCTTGCGGCCTATTTCAACAGCAAGATGGTAACGGTCCCGGAAGTACAAGAAAAAATCATTAGCTACTTTAAGGAACGGGGCCGTTCAATGATTGAGTCCAACCTGAAACAGGCCGATGTACCTGAAGTATGCAGAGT
>JAUVIT010000259.1 GCA_030592605.1 Bacteroidota bacterium | reverse complement strand
GCACCAGCACCTCATTGTAATGGTCGGAATATACATTTCGTTCACCATAAACAGGCTGCCATTCAATGAGCTTCGAAAGCCTTTCAACATAAACCACCTCTGCAGCTTCGGGAAGCACAGAGTAATCGGAGAGTTCAAACCCCAGAGCCGACTTATCAATAATGGATTGCTCCTTCCAGTTTACACTATAAAATAAGCTTTCCTGTGTCTCCAGATTGAATGTATACGACGCATCGGGACTTTCCAGACTGGTCATTTCAATGTTCCTCTTGCAGGCTAGGATTGGTAATATCAGGACTAGAATCCAGAATATTTTTTTTGCCGGAGCTTCCATCTGATCAGCTCACCAGGATCCCCTGAAGCAGGAAAAAACCTGCCGCAATAAGGGCACCAACGAGAGGTCCTGCAATGGGGATCCAGGAATAAGCCCAGTCGCTGCTCCCTTTGTGCTTCATAGGCAAGAGCATATGCATAATCCTGGGACCCAGGTCCCTGGCCGGATTAATAGCATAGCCTGTGGTTCCTCCCAGCGAAATACCAATGGCAGTCACCAGTAAGGCCACTGGCAGAGCACCCAGGGTTCCAAGACCCATTTTTACCTCTTCCCCATCTTCCAGAAATATGGATGGATCAGCAATATAGAGGATCACAAAGATCAACACAAAGGTGCCGATTACCTCACTGATAAAATTACTGAGGGGTTTGCGAATGGCAGGCCCGGTGGCAAAACAACCCAGCTGTGCCCCACTGTCCTCTGTACGGTTAAAGTGATGGCGGTAGAAAAGCCATACGGTTCCGGCTCCGGCTGCTGCTCCGGCTATTTGGACTGCAATAAATGGAAGCACCTGGCTCCAGGCAAAATTACCGGCTGCTGCCAGTCCCAGGGTAACAGCGGGATTGATATGTGCCCCTGATACAGGTCCGGCCACTGTGACTCCCACAAAAACACCCAGTCCCCAGCCCATTGAGATCAAGAGCCATCCACCGTTATTGCCTTTGGTATCTTTTAGTACCACATTGGCCACTACGCCATTTCCCAGTAGTATCAGGAGAAATGTGCCAATGAATTCTGCGAAAAGTTCGTTCAGCATAGAAGTAAAAGGTTAGTAAGTTAATAGCTTAGAAAGTTAATGCATATTTCTTAGGTGATGGGGTCCTGCCAGGAGCGGCTCCTTGAAATTGCTTTTTCCCACTCTTTTTTCAGGGCCTGACGCTTCACATCAGAAAGCTTGCCGGAGAAATTACGATCCATGGCCCACTGCTCCCTGATCTCCTCCACCGATCCCCAGAATCCTGTAGCCAGTCCGGCCAGATAAGCAGCGCCCAGAGCCGTGGTTTCAATGTTTTCGGGGCGGATTACCGGAATCCCGATCAGGTCGGCCTGGAACTGCATCAACAGGTCATTGACTACAGCACCACCATCCACCCTCAGTTCGCTAATCTTAATTCCGGCATCACTCTCCATGGCCCCCATCACATCATTCACCTGGAAAGCGATACTCTCCAGTGCAGCCCTTGCGATATGGCCAGCTGTAACACCACGGGTAAGCCCTGCAATCATTCCCCGGGCATACTGATCCCAATGAGGAGCCCCCAGGCCGGTAAATGCAGGCACAAAATATACCCCGCCATTGTCCTCAACCGATTCGGCAAGTTTCTCCACATCTGACGATTTCTTAATTAGACCCAATCCATCACGCAACCACTGAATCACAGCACCTCCAATAAAGATACTTCCCTCCAGGGCATAGGTGGTTTTCCCATTCAACTGCCAGGCAATGGTGGTCACCAGATTGCTCCCGGAGCTAACGGGTTCCTCCCCCGTATTGCAGAGGATGAAGCAACCTGTTCCATAGGTGCACTTGACCGACCCGGGAGAAAGACACATCTGCCCGAAAGTGGCGGCCTGCTGATCTCCTGCAATTCCTGCAATAGGAACAGGTACTGAGAGAATTCCTTTGGAAGTTTCTCCATACACCTCCGATGATGATTTAACTTCAGGGAGCATGCTTTCAGGTATTCCAAAGAGCTCCAGTAAGTCCGGGTCCCACTTCAAAGTTTTTATATTAAACAGCATGGTACGACTGGCATTGGTCACATCTGTAACGTGTACCTTCCCCTTGGTAAGATTCCAGATCAACCAGGAATCGACGGTGCCCAGCGCCAGTTTGCCTTCTGAAGCCATCTTTTTAGCTCCGGGAGTATGCTCCAACATCCACCTCCATTTGGTAGCTGAAAAATAGGCATCTATGACCAGTCCGGTCTTCTCCTGGATCATCTCCTTATGACCCATGGCTTTAAGCTCGTCGCAAAACTCAGAGGTTCTGCGGTCCTGCCATACGATGGCATTGCAAACGGGCTTTCCGCTCTCCCGGTCCCAGATCAGAGCAGTCTCACGCTGATTGGTGATCCCGATTGCTGCCAGATCCCCGGCACCAATTCCCGCGTTACGCAGGGCATCATGCATCACCCGGTCCTGGGAATTCCAGATATCCGTGGGGTCGTGCTCCACCCATCCCGGCTTGGGGAATATTTGCCTGAACTCCTTCTGGGCCGCCCCAATCATTTTTCCGTTTTTGTCAAAAACAATGGCCCTTGAACTGGTGGTGCCCTGGTCCAGGGAAAGGACGAATTTGTTGGTTGAATTGCTCACTTTGTTCGCGTTAGTGGTTAATAGTTAATAGTTATTGAAGCAAATGCATGCCTGCCAGCTGGGTAAATGATTCCACCTGTGCGTTTTCCCATGCCTTATCTTTGCCCAGTTCGGCGGCCATGAGGGCAGCCACTTCGGGTGCTATTCTTATACACTCCCGGGCATCAAGCTGTAATGCCCTGATACGGCGTGACAGACAATCTTCAAGGGTCCGGGCCATCTCCTGTCTCACTGCCCAGACCACCTGGGCCTTGATTAACTGTACCCTGTCACTAACAACAGCGCCTAAAACAGGATCTTCAGCAATCAATTTGTCTATGTGCTCCCGATCACTTCCATACCAGTAGAGGGGATCACTGTGGTCAACACCCTCCTTATATCCATGTATTTTCAAATTGGGAGTTAGCGATTCCCGGACCGGCAGCTTTGCCTGTTTAGCAGCTGAATCTACTACATCCTCTGCCATCTTTCGATAGGTGGTCCATTTGCCCCCGGTTAGTGTGATAAGTCCGCCTTTTGAGATAAGAATCTTATGGCCCCTGGATATCTCCTTGGTCTTCTTGCCCTCGGCGGCAGGTGCAGCCAATGGTCTGAGACCGGTAAAAACGGCCAGTACATCGGTGCGTTCTGGTGCATGGTTCATATAAAGTCTGGCAGTCTCCAGAATATACTCCACCTCAACATCTTCAGCCAGGGGTTCCAGTTCAGCATGCTGCTTCTCCACATCGGTAGTGCCTACCACCACCCTGTTGTGCCAGGGTACTGCAAAAAGAACCCTGCCATCGGAGGTTTTCGGAATCATCAGCGCTTCCTCTCCTTTCAGGAAATCCTGATTCAATACCAGGTGGATGCCCTGACTCGGTTTCACCACATCTCTAGCCTCAGGATTTTCCATCTTCAGGATATTATCTACAAAAACCCCTGTGGCATTGATCACCACAGAGGCAGAAATATCATACTTCTTTCCACTCTCGTGGTCTTCAGCCTTTACCCCTGTAACTCTGTCCCCATCCAGGATCAGACCGCCTACCTTCATATAGTTAATGACCAGACCTCCCTTTTCGGCAACAGTCTGGGCCAGGTTTACCGCCAGTCGGGCATCATCGAACTGGCAATCAAAATAGCGAACGCCTCCTCTTAGTTTCCTGGTAATAAGGGCTGGCAATGCTTTCCGTGCGCCGCGTGCAGATAGCGGAACTGATCTGCCTATTCCCAATCGTCCTGCCATCAGGTCGTACAGGGTTAGACCGATGGTATAGAAAGGAACGCACCACCAGTTGTAACAGGGAATTACAAAGGCCTGATCCTTTACCAGGTGTGGCGCATTCTTTTTCAACCTTCCCCGCTCCCTCAATGCCTCCAGCACCAGGGAAATATTCCCCTGAGCCAGGTAGCGTACACCTC
>JAUVIT010000143.1 GCA_030592605.1 Bacteroidota bacterium | reverse complement strand
GCACTATGAGAGCTTGACGGTCCCCGCATTACCGGACCTATGACATCGTTAAAAATGCTTGGAATATGACTAGTCTCTAATTTCATGTTACCGCTTTATAAATTCTCTTTCCAGTACCTGGCCATGGTGCGACGCAGATGAAGGCTGGTGTTCTCCCGTTCACGAATGGCATGGGTACGCATGGGATAGGAGAACATATCGAACAGCTTGTCCTGCTTGATCAGTTCATCAACCAGCATCTCAAAGCTCTGATAATGTACATTGTCATCTGCTGTACCATGGATCAGCAGGAGCTTACCTTCCAGGCCGGAGGCATGATTAATGGGCGATCCCTGATGAAAGCCCTCGGTGTTTTCATCGGGCAGACCCATATAGCGTTCCTGATAAGCTGTATCGTACAACTTTTGGTGTGAAACAAAAGCAATGGCGATCCCGGTTTTATATATGCCGGGATAGCGGAACATGCAGTTCAGGGTCATGGAACCCCCTCCACTCCAACCCCAGATGCCAACCCGTTCCTGGTCCAGGAAGGAATAAGTATCCAGTATCTTTTCCGCAGCAGCTGCCTGGTCCTTTGCAGCCAGGATCCCAATCTGCTCGTAGATGGAATTTCTCCAGGCCTTCCCCCTGGGAGCCGCAGTTCCCCGGTTATCCACGCTAATCACCACATAGCCCTGTTGGGCCAGGTAGTGGTGCCACAGATCCCCGCCACCCCAATTGTCCTGCACGGTCGATCCGGCCGGTTCGCCGTAAACATAGAAAATCACCGGGTAGTGGTTTTGCGGATTGAAACCTGAGGGCTTGATCATCCAGGCATCCAGCTCTACTTCCCCGATATCAACCCTGAAGAAGGTTTTGTGACTGAGATCCAGTTCGTCATTTTGTTCCTTGATCCTGTGATTGTCTTCCATCACCCTGCCTACTTTATTGGATTTCACTTCCACCAGGGAGATCACCGGAGGGGTACTTGCATTTTCATAGGTGTGGAGAGCCCATCTGGCATCGTCCGACATCTGATAGCGATGCTGTCCGACTTCTCCTTCCGGGGATATTCGTTCGGGAGCTCCCTTTCCGTCCAGTCTGCTTCGGTAGAGGTAGCGTTGTGTTGGATTATCAGGTGATGCAATATAGTATACATAGCCTGATTTAGGATTGATGCAGCTGAGCGATACCACATCAAATGCTCCCCGGGTTACCTGGCTAATCTCCTTGCCATCGCGGGAAACTTTGTATAGTTGTCTCCATCCATCCCGTTCGCTGGTCCAGGTAAAATATTGGTTCCCCTCCAGCCATACCAGGTCGTCATGCACATCCAGGAAGGCCTCATCGCTTTCTGTCAGGATATTCTCAAGCGCCATGGTCTCCAGGTTCCCGATCCACACCCGGTTAGTATTCTGTAGCCTGTTGAGTTGCTGTATGATCACCTCTTCCGCCCCGGGAACCACCTCCATCCTCACCAGGTAGTGATTTCTCGGATCTCCGGGAACATCAAACCAATTCGTCTCTCCACCCGAGGCCGCAACCACTCCGATCTTCACAGCCGAATTGGTGGTTCCCACCTTGGGATAAGGAAATGGCATGGGTTGAGAATAGAGCGAATCCAGGTTATTGATCAGATAGAAAGTGCCAGTCCCTTCGGTATCGGAGTGCCAGTATATGATCTTCTCCCCGTCGTTGCTCCATCTGAAGCCATCGCGGCAGTCGAACTCTTCCTCGTAGACCCAGTCAAAGGTCCCGTTTACAAAACGTTCGCCCCCATCGCTGGTTAATTGTGCAATGGAACTGCTTTCCAGCTCTTCAACAAAAATATTATGTCCACTCACATAGGCCACCCGGTTCCCCTCGGGTGAGAATTTAGCAAACATCAGGGAGGAAGAAGGCAAGGATGCACCTAGCTGTTGAAGCTTCCCCGATAATAGGTCCAGCACCCAGTAATCGCCCCGGGTATGATACCTCCATACCCTTTGGGTATTAGTAAAAAGCAAGAGCTTGTTATTGTCTTCAGACCATTGGTAGTCCTTTACAGCCAGGGGATCTTCCCCTGCAACAGGAACCAGCTGATCAGCTCCTACCAAGACTACCCGTTCTCCACTTTTGGCATTGTAACGGATTATTTCTGAACAGTTTCTTTCCTTGTTCGATTCCAGAATGGTATAGTGTTGAGAGTCCTCCATCCAGCGAACAGACCTGTAGTAGCGTGTGGAATAGGTGCCATCTCTATAGATATCTTCCAGGGTCAGTTTTGTATCAGTGGTCTGAGCTTTAAGGGACAGGTCCGGACCCAAAACCAGGACCAGAATAGCACACAGGAAAGTAATATGTTTCATGGAGATCTTTTTTTGATGATTTAAATATAAGCCAAAGTTTGCTAACTTGATCTCCATGGAATCCCCAGGAATATTTAAGTACGAAAAGTACTCCTTCAAAGTCATTTCTCCCCTGATGGTCCTGCTAACCGTAGCTTTCATGGTCAATGGAGCATATATTGGTGGATCCATCTGCTTTGTGCTTGGAGTGCTCTCGGCCTTCTCCTTCCAGGGGATAATCATCGATACAGCAGGGAAGCGCTTTATGAAATACGACCGCTTCCTGAAGTTCAACATCGGTGGGTGGAAGCCCCTTCCAATCCCATCCTATGTGACTGTTGTGCGGATCAACATAAGCAGCCGCAGGACTGCCCCCTCGTACATCGTGGGGCCACAGGATAAAAAGGGGGCCAGGGCCTTTAAGGTAAACCTGGTGGTTGAAGGCCAAATGCGGTATATCGGTATCTGCAGGGGATCCCTGGAAAATATGACCAAAGAGGCCCTTCGTCTGGGTGAACATCTGCAGCTTAGAGTGCTGGACTACACCACTCATGAAAAAAAGTGGATTTTGTAATGCACTTATTTACTTCCTAAAACTTGACACGCATTGTAAAATAGTATTACATTTGTACTATACATCTTGTTTAATACTAATTGCACAATATGAAAACTGATGATGATTTGCATAAAGAACTTCTAAGTGCATGGGAAGAGACTTACAAGAAGGGACAGTTAACCCTCTGGATTTTCCTGTCACTGAAGGAAGGGCCCAAATTTGTTTCAGGACTTCAGGAATCCATCGAACACTTTTCGAAAGGGACCATCCATGCAGAAGAGCAGAGCCTCTACCGGACACTCCGGAAGTATTATCACCTGAAAATGGTGGATTACAGTGCAGGGAAAGGACACAAAGGCCCCGACCGAAAATACTATCACCTGACCCCCCTGGGGGAGTCTCTTCTTAAATCCTTCGTAGATCGGAATATCCTGCTCTTTTTTGAGGAGCCTCTGAAGGAGCTGCTATTGAATGATTCCAAAACAAATATAAAATAACTGCCATGAAAATAATATCCCGAAACCTGCTACTATTCGCCCTACTGCTGCTGATTTATACGGTGCTCTTTCGTTTTGGACTGGGCAGTCTGCTGAGCGCTGAAAAATGGGCCTGGGTCGTAATCATCTCTGTGGCCTACGGTGCCATGATCTTTGTTACTGCCTGGATGACCGGAAAAAGGGATGGAATGAACAACTTTCTTTTTGACGCCGGGTTTCGATGGAACTTGACCACATTTATTGTATGGGGCCTTGCATCTGAAGGCTGGTTTCTTCTGGGATTTCATTCTGCTTATGAATCCATCAGAATCGATCATATCACCCTTCTGATCTGGAGTGGTTTCCTGATCCTTCATCTGATCCTGTTTCTGATCCTGCGCAGACGAACCATTAAAGGCATTCACAAAACCAATATCTTTGATTAGGGGACAAAAAAAAAGGTTGCCCGCCAGGACAACCTTTCTTCTGTAAAGAGTTTGCTATTACTTAAACCAGTATCCCAATGAGATAATCCACTGGCTGGGTCTTGCATCCAGAGGGAAATCGGTGCCTCCTACTGAGAATGATTCTCCAAGCGCACTTAAAGAACCCTCGTACCTGACATCAAGGGATATTTTACTTATATCCAGTCCAAGTCCTGCCTGGAATCCCCAGGTCATGGCACTGGAAAACAACTCAAAATCTGGTTCAAGTTCGGTTAAGTCGGTGGTTTCGCTAATTACAAAAGAACCAACAGGTCCCACATTAAGTCTGGCCGGTCCCAGTTTGACCCCAAGCAATAGGGGTATATCAATCCTGTTGAATTTTACATCCAATATCTCCGTGGCACCACCTTCAACTACCTGTTCTACAGTACCTCCTCCGGCATTGAAGTAGATTTCAGGTTGAATCATAATCATCGCAATATTTATGCGGGTTTGGAAACCCACATGGTAACCCATCACTCCATCCCCGGTAACCAGGTCGTAGACATCTGATCCATCACTAATTCCTGTAATATCTTCCATCTTCAGGGAAGAGAAGCCTATGCCGCCTTTGATCCCGTAATTGAACAACTGCGCATTGGAAACCTGTACAAGGAAAAACGATGCTATGGCAACTAATATCAACTTTTTCATAATGTTTTAATTTTGGTTGAACTCCTTATTTAGCTGTTTAACGGAAAAACAGAGCTCATAGTTGCACTAAATCCTTGAAAAAACGCTTTTGAATAGTTATTCAGCGGGTCCATCCACAAGCTCACGTATCACGATGGAGGCCAGGGTGCAGCCAAAGATGGCAGGGATATAGGAAGAGGTCCCCACGGTCGATTTTTTGTTGGGCTCTCCCTCAACGGGGATAACAGTCTCTTTACCTACCTGTTCGGTGGAGAACACCACTTTGAATCCGCCATGTACATCCATTTTTCTAAGTTTTTTTCGAAGCACATAGGCCAATTTGCATTTATAGGAATCGCCAAAATCGGCCACCGCGATCTGTGTCGGATCCACTTTTCCTCCCGATCCCATGGAAGAGGCTAGTTTAAGGCCCAGATTCACCGTATGGTATATCAGATAGATCTTGGGGGAAAATGTATCAATGGCATCCACCACGTAATCGAAGGGCGTTTGAAGAATCTCCATAATCCTTTCTTCCTGGATAAATTCATTGATCACGGTCAGTTCCAGGCCGGGATTGATATCCTTCAGGCGCTCTCCCATGACCACCGCTTTTTCGCGGTTCAGGCTGCTATGCGTGGCCGGGATTTGCCTGTTTAGATTTCCCGGCTGAACCGTATCTCCATCGACAATGGTCATCTTTCCCACACCACTTCTACAAATCATTTCTGCTGCAATGGATCCCACTCCTCCCAGGCCTGTCACCAGGACATGAGCATCCTGCAGCCTGGTAAATCTTTCTTTGCCAAGAAGTTGAATGGTTCGCTCCTGCCAACCGGGATGTGGACCGGTGAGATTCATCAGACTGGGATCAAATGAAGTTGCTAAACCTGGACAGATGTGTCCGCGCGTTTTCAAAAATCTGCACACGAAGATGATCTTCCGAAATGCCCTTTTGCTCAGCAGCGAACTGATAAAGCTCCCTGATATCCATATCCCCCTCATCTGTCTCCAGAAACATCATCTCGACGGGAACCTTCTGAAGAGACTCGATAATCTTTGAGTGCTCCCTGGTAATGGCTTGCCCAAAGGAGATCTGGAATCCGGCTTTCACAAGCTCTTCCACCATCTCAGGGCTACCGTTATATCCATGAATGATTATGGGTACCACTGGCTGCTGAGCTTTCATAAATCCAAGCATCTCATTGAACGCCCTTACCACATGCAATACCACCGGTAGGTTGGCCGATTCTGCAATCTCTACCTGCTTCTCAAAGATCCGTAACTGATCCTCCAGGGGTGCTTCAATTGATTTATCGAGTCCGATCTCGCCAATAGCCAACACAAGGGGATGTTCCGTTGCCTTACTCACCCTCTCATGGGTCTCGTGTTAGTCCATCTTGCCCACGTTGTAGGGATGAAAGCCGACT
>JAUVIT010000359.1 GCA_030592605.1 Bacteroidota bacterium | reverse complement strand
TGGGGCGCATGAATCTCCAGTACAAAAATACTTACATTTGGCCTTCTTCTACAAAAAATGACGGAAGTATGAATTCACGAAAAGATCTGTTATTTCTACTGGGGGTCACCGCTTTCTTTCTCCCGTTTTTTATAAGCAAAGGACTATTCGAGGCTTATTATCAGTTCAACCTGGAGCATGGCTTGCTGATGAGCTTTATAAAGTTCTTTTTCCTTGCAACCCTGGGCGAGCTAATCGGGCTCAGGATCAAAACAGGTAAGTATTATTATAGAGGATTTGGCTTATTTCCAAGGGCCCTGGTATGGGGTTTCCTGGGTACTACCATTTATATGGCCTTTGCAATTTTTGCCAGCGGAACGCCCGTCCTCCTGGAGAAGATGGGTTTTGAGAATGCATCAGGAATTCTGCATTCGGATCTGAGCTGGAAGAAAGTGGCCGTTTCCTTTAGTATCGCTACTGCCCTGAATCTTTTCTATGCTCCGGTGATGATGACCTTTCATAAGATCACCGATGCCCACATCCTGGAAAATGGAGGGACCATGAAGGGATTTTTCCGGCCTATTCAGTTTGCACGGATTTTTCGTGAAATAAACTGGGAGGTGCAGTGGAACTTTGTATTTAAAAGAACCATCCCCCTTTTCTGGATCCCCGCCCAGACTATCACTTTCCTCCTGCCGGAGGAATACCGGGTCTTATTTGCAGCCTTCCTGGGTATTGTTCTTGGTGTAATACTGGGAGTTGCGGCTTTGAAGAGTGCCAGATCTTAGGCCGGGGGTCTGGATTTTTTCTTAAATTGGAGAATCAAGTTCAATATAAAACCCTAAAACTATCTGAAATGAAACACCTTAATATCGTATCTCTAAGTCTTTTACTGCTCTTAGTATCCTTCGCATGTTCGACGAACACCAGCGATGGAAAGCTTCTTTTTGGTGAGGACTTCGGCCTGGCTGATTATGAAGAGGGAAGCTGGGAAGTGAAGGAGGATATCCTGGTAGCCTTGGAAGACAAAGTTGTCTGGGCCCCGGGGACATATGAGAATTTCCAGCTTGAGTTCGAATTTTTGAATGAGGTCGGGACCAATAGCGGGATCATTGTCTACTGTACCGATCAGGAGAACTGGATCCCCAACTCGGTAGAGATACAGATTGCCGATGACTATGGAAAGTGGGAAAGCGAACGAAAGGATTACCAATGCGGAGCCATATTTGGTCACCTTCCGGCCAATGAGCAAAAGGTGGTCCTTCCACCGGGAGAATGGAACAAGATGAAAGTCATTTGCAAGGGTCAGCTTATCGAAGTAGAGTTGAATGGCAAGAAAGTGACCACCATGGATATGACAGAATGGACCTCAGGAACACACAATCCGGATGGAAGTGAAATTCCAAGCTGGCTGCCCACTCCCTTTGCAGAACTTCCTACCTCAGGTTCCATTGGATTCCAGGGGAAGCACGGGGATTCATCCGTCACCTTTCGTAATGTCAGGATCAGGGATCTATAGCCTTTTCTCAAAGTAGCAATACTTGTTTTTACAGGCTCCAGCCACTACGGTATTGCCTCATGACAAATTCATTGGCGGGATCGAAGTTGGTGATTTTCATGTTCTTGGCATCCCAGAGTAATTTCTTTCGTCCCGGATAGGCATAAGCATCGGATTCCTGCATTTCATACTGGTAGCTTCGGATGGCAAGGTTACCCATGAGCACCGCCTCTGTAAAGGGTCCGGCATATTCGAACTTAGAGCTGAGATCCGAATCTTCCACACCCTTCATACAGGTTTCCACCCAGTCAACGTAGTGCCCTTTTGGTACCCGTTTTTCTGTAAGGGGCACCTGAGCGATCTCTTCATTAAGTGATCTGGGAAGCAAGAGAGCTTGCATGCCATGGTTTCCAATCATTTTTCCTTTGCTGCCTTCAAAAATCACCCCATTGTCCAAATTGGCAACCTCATCTTCATCGATGATTCCATCCGGCATCTGTGGCCGTAGTCCGCCATCCATCCAGGTAAGATTTATCACTCCTAAGCCATCGGTCCGTGGAAATTTCAGGTGTATGATGGAGGAAGCCGGACAGCTTTCCAGGTTATGGGCCACCTGGAAAAAGCCTTCATAGGCAGCTGTTGCACTGCATTCCACCTCAGTGGGGTAATCAATGGGCAGGATCCGGAATACCGGATCCATAATATGGCATCCCATATCACCGAGGGCTCCTGTCCCAAATCTCCACCAACCCCTCCAGTTAAAGGGGTGATAGGCCGGGTTATAATCTATCTTCCCAGCGGGACCCAACCACAAATTCCAGTCCAGTTGCTCAGGAATGTCATGCTTTCCGGTGGGAGTAGCAATGCCCTGAGGCCATACCGGCCGGTCTGACCAGGCATATACCCTGCTAACTTCTCCAATTAGTCCTGCATCTACAATCTCTTTCATACGTCTTACGGGCTCCTCAGAAGCTCCCTGGTTCCCCATCTGTGTTATAACCTTGTATCTGGCTGCAGCTTCGGTGAGGGCCCTTGCTTCTCCTATGCTGTGGGTAAGGGGTTTCTGAACATACACATGCTTGGCAAGCTGCATTGCGGTCATGGCGACTACTGCATGGGTATGGTCGGGAGTGGATACAGTAACGGCATCTATGTGCTTATGTTCTTTGTCCAGCATCTCCCTGAAATCCTTATAATATTTTGCTTCCGGGAAGTTTTCTCTGGATTTAGCGGCCATCTTCTCATCCACATCACAAAGAAGGACGATTTTTGCATGC
>JAUVIT010000128.1 GCA_030592605.1 Bacteroidota bacterium | reverse complement strand
AGCATGATAGCTATGAGGTGATCCGTTTTGATTCCTATCCCAAGGAGAATGAAGAGCTTATTATCTCAGAGGTGGAAGGCTACAAAGATTGGATTGTACACCGGACAGATCTGGATATGACGCACCTGGCAGAGTTGACACGTATGCAACTGTGGACGCTGAAGCCTGCACATGAGAACCGATAGGTATTGATTATCTGAAGTGTTGATGCGTCCGTTCATGTTTCATTGACTAAAGGGTCTTTCAAGGTAAGTCAATGATGCGGACAAAAAACTACAAAACAAATTTCACTGAGCGGTTTTCGATCATTTCCTGCAGTTGATTGAGTAGGGCCTGTTCATGTGGATCGATATGTCCATCTTCAGTTACGATGTTCAGAATGGCATCCATCTCGGCACGTGTAATTTTTTGATCATCAATGGCTTTTTCAATCATTTTTCTGGCCCTTCCGGCACTTTCACTATATTCCATATTGATTTTTAGTTTTGTTAGTTTCTATAAAAATAGCAAAAAAAAAGCCTGTCAAAAATGACAGGCTATAGAATGCCGTAGGGTCAAAGTGTATATTATACTAATTTGACGTTTGTAGCGCTTAGTCCTTTTGGACCTTCTTCTACATCGAAGCTAACTTTATCGCCTTCAGTGATTTCGTCGATTAATCCGCTTTGATGTACAAAAACGTCTTTACCTCCATCTTCAGGGTTGATAAAACCAAAACCTTTTACATTGTTGAAGAATTTTACTGTACCGTTACTCATAACTTAAAATTAAAATGAAACATAACTTTTACTAATAACAAGTGTAAAGGTAATTTGTTTTATTGGATTAACGCTTAATTATTTTTCTGGAAGACAAATATTTACCATCCTTGCTAATTTTCACCATGTAAATTCCTGCTTTCAGTGTGCCCATTTCAAGTAAAAAGCTGTCTGAATAGTGCCAAAGCGTTTATTCGTTTTTAACACATCTGACCGAACGGCAATAAGTAATGTAATCGTGAAAACCCTGGTACCTCCAGGTTCGGGATTCTTCATTATCTAAGCGTCGGTAGGCAGGATTATGAGTATTATTTACTGCAATATGGTTTGTTGAGGTCCAGAATGATGCCCTCTCTCCCAGAAATTCATAATGACCGAGTATTGATCTGTCCCCGGCTGGTAAGGCACTAAAACCGCTCTCATTGCTTGCACCTATATTTGGGTAGGCCCAATGAGAAGTCCCCTCTTCTTTCAACATTCCTCCTTCTATGGTGCCCCTCCAGTCTCTGTCAGCGGCTTCTTCCGGTAGCATGCCCAGGTACATTTCCAGCTCTTTCCATTCGGAATCACTGAGAAGGTGCCAGCCATCGGGACAGACTCCCTGTATCTGACTTGGATTCAGATCAAGCTCCGAGGAGTACCCTTTCACTGCAGCTTTCCAGATATACAGAAGGCCATAAGTTTCGATATAGCTCGTATCATCTTTATAGACAAAGTAATATCTGGTGGAAGTATCATATCGGGTGTCCACCGCAACGCTTCCGTGAACCAATGGAGTGCCGTCTGCATAATGTATGGCTTTGAGGTTCTCCTTCATCCAGCACTGCTCTCCGATCTGAATGGTGTGATAGCTGTTTCCATCCCAGTCTGTAACAGTTTCAGCCCCCGGGCATGCTTGTTTATTCACATCATACAACCTGATGCTATATTCATCAGAGTAGGAGGTCCCCCTGGAATCTGTGGAGCTTAATCTTACCAGGTGCATCCCTATCTTCTCATCCTTTGAGGCCCAATCATAATAGCAGGGAAAATCACATGCCACTGAAACCTCCCGACTGTCTATGAAAATCCTTACCTCTTCGATGATACCTGCTTGATCATCCTCAATATCTACCTGAATTCTTACAAAGCTGCCACGCTCAAATGCATCATCGTAGGAAATATTTGTGAGTATTACAGGTGGTTCCGTGACGGAATCATCCTTTACACACCCATTCTGAAACAGCATCAAGATCAACAGGGTGAATAGATAAAGATTCTGAGTACAGCACCTCAAACTTGGCATGACCGGGGCTTATTTATGTCCTATATTAGGACTCATAAGTTAGTGCATATATGCACTTTAGTCAATGGAAGCGTTATTTGGACATACCACATTATTAAGCTGCAGGGGTCCACATGCTGGGTTACTTTCAGATTTCCTACCTATCCCTATTTCGGGTTTTTTGCAAGTCACTGGGTAGTGACTTCTTCACAGAGCGGTGACTTATGAATATTGATTACGCATCTTCGCATCCTTGTACAACGCTGTTATGCAATCTGTTATAAGGACAGCTAAGCGTATTCAAATGAAGTTAGAAGTCTCACATTGGGAAAAACTCACCAGTTGGTGACTTCCGGATTTTCCGAAATGGACAACCCAGTTTTCATACACTACTGGATGAGCAAAATCTTAAGAAAGCACACTCTTTTTTTATTGCTTATCACTTGCTGAATACCTGAACCTAAGGCCAGGCCTATAACTCAGAGAAGACTCAGGGAACCATTAGCTCAACGAAGTTAATTATTGGGGTTTGTCCAAAAGCGTTATAGCTCATTAGATATTTATCTTCTGAAAGCAGTTGATGTTTGATTTTTCGAAATAGCCAGATCATATTTTAAAAAGATGTGATGATATGTGGTTCCTGCAAATCAAAAAGGATAAAAAACCGCTATTTCATCTTCAAGCTATAATTGTTGCAACTCACTCCGCACGGCCTTTTTACCTGACTTACATTGACATGTACTGATATATTCTTTAAATTCAGAGAGAAATGATGCGCTTGCCAGTTGTTTCAATATATTCTGGCGGCAGACTAATCGCTAAAAATCATGAATAACAGAAGAGATTTATTAAAAACCCTGGCTCTCCTTCCTCTGGCAGCCTGCACCAGAACACTGAATAATGACACAATAGTGAATCTCCCGGAATCAGCCCCTGTTCCGGCAGGCTGGCAACCCGATGGCAAAAATCTCAATCTGCAACAGGTTAAGATTAAAAAGGTTAAAGCCATTACAACAGCCCCTTATGGGATTGAACTGGTCATCGTTAAAGTGGAAACAGACCAGCCAGGGCTTCATGGAATAGGTTGTGCCACTTTCAGACAAAGGGCACACGCAGTGGTAAGTGCTATAGACGAATATCTGGATGATTTTTGCAGGGACAAGGATGTTAGCAATATTGAAGATCTGTGGCAAACGGCCTATGTGAGTTCCTACTGGCGGAACGGACCAGTTCTGAACAATGCCCTCAGCGGTTTGAACCAGGCCTTGTGGGATATCAAGGGCAAGATGGCGGGGATGCCCGTTTACCAGTTACTGGGAGGAAAGACAAGGTTTGCAGTAGATACCTATACCCATGCATCAGGCCCCAACCCTGAAGCGGTCATGGATGATGTGGCGAAATACAGGGAGCAGGGATTCAGGCACATACGCATTCAACTTGGGGGATATGGTGCCACCCATCTGTCCACAAAACCGGATTACAAGCAATTCGGTTTCGGTCAACCCGACGATAATACCCTGGATGCCCAGGCCTATAAAAGGGGAGTGGTGGAAATGTTCCGTCTGGCCAGGAAAAAATTCGGGGATGAAATAGAATTTCTACATGACATACATGAGCGCATCGAGCCCATGGATGCCATTGATCTGATCAAGAAACTGGAAGAATACAGGCCGTTCTTCATTGAAGATCCCTTTTCGCCTGAGAACATGGGCTGGTTCAATATGTTGCGCCAGCAAAGCGCTGTTCCTATCGCCATGGGTGAATTGTTCAATAATCCGCACGAATGGGTGGAACCCATCAGCCAGAGAATGTACGATTTCATACGGATACATATCTCCCAGATCGGAGGGATCACTCCTGCCATGAAGGTGGCAAGGCTGGCGGAATGGTTTAATGTGCGAACTGCCTGGCACGGTCCCGGAGATACCTCACCAGTAGGGCATGCAGCCAATGCACATATTGATCTGGCGGTTTGGAATTTTGGCATTCAAGAGGCAGTATCCTTTAACGAGCTCACCCGGGAGATATTTCCCGGAACCCCCACCATGGACAATGGCTATATGTTTGTCAATGAAGCCCCTGGATTGGGGATAGATATTGATGAGGAGAAGGCAAAGAAGTATTCCTTGCCGCATTTCAATTATAACTGGACTCAGGTCCGCAAGCCCGATGGCACCCCGGTCAGGCCATAATTTTGTAGTCACGAAACATTTCTAATTTCAGACAAATGAAAAACAGGAGAGAATTTATCAAGTCATCCGCTTTACTGGGAGTTTTTGGCATGCTTCATCAATGGGCCTCGGCCATTCCTCTGGCAGACAACCACGGAGATATTCTGCCAATGCGCCGCTTAGTAAGGAATGGAGAGAAGGTTACGGCATTCTCCTTGGGTGGCTGGCACCTGGGTAATGAGAAAGACCCAGTGGTGGCTGAAAAAATGGTGGAGATGTGTATGGACATGAGGGTTCGTTTTTACGATACGGCAAGAGGTTACCAGAACGGTGGATCGGAAGAGCGGATAGGACGTTTGCTTGTGCCAAAGTACCGGGACCAGATATTCATAATGACCAAATCCCATGCAAAATCCGGCGAGCAAGCCAGAGAACACCTTGAACTCTCCCTCAGGGCCCTGAAAACCGATCAGCTGGATCTATGGCAAATTCATACTTTCACCACCCCGGAAGATGTGGATCAGCGCATCGAAAACGGGGTGCTGGATGTATTCCTGAAGGCTAAAGAAGAAGGGAAGACCCGCTATATTGGATTTACCGGTCACCAAAGCCCCTTAACCCACCTGTATTTTTTGAAAAGACTTGAAGAACTTGGATTGGCTATGGATACCTGCCAGCTGCCTTTAAATGTGCTTGATCCCAGCTTCGAATCTTTCCAGAAACAGGTAATTCCGGTGCTTCTGGAAAAAGAGTATGGGATCATAGCCATGAAAACCATGAGTGGTGGCAGCATGATGGGGAAGCGCATCGATACCACCCCTGAGTGGATAAAAACAGATATGATCCCCGATATGGTCCGGGAGACAGGTATTACTCCTGCTCAACTGCATCAATATGTATATTCACTGCCAGTTTCCACCCTTGTTAGCGGTTGCACTACAATGGCAGAGCTGGAACACAACATCGGGGTGCTGCAAAACTTCAAGAATCTCAGCAATTCAGATATGCAGAGCCTGGTGGAACTTGTGAAGCCCTATGCCGGGCTGATTGTAGAGAACTATAAGCGGGTACTGGATATATAATCGCCCAGATTGTCAAAGCTTTCAAGCATGACCCTTGCTACTATGGAAAATTTCTCCTGCAGCTTAGAAATTTACTACGGGGGGTTGCCAGGTCACAGGGTCAGCAGAAATGCCTCTTGGAGGACTCAGTACTTCCATCCATATGGGTGTAACTACAATTAAGAGATAGTCCTTGGTTTTGTCAGGGTAGAAGGCCTCCCACTCCGCTTTCCACCGCTTTTCTTTTTCCTTTGGATCGTTCACCAACCGGGCTACTCCCTGGACGATTACATACCCCGATGCATCCTCATCCAGATAATACAAGCTTACCCTGGGGTCTTTTTTAATCTGCTCCACTTTCCGGCTTCTTGAATTGGTCCCAAACCACACAGTAAGGTCTTCTTCCGGAGCAAAGGGGTCCATGGCCCTTACCCTGGGAACTCCTTCATTATCTATAGTGATCAATGCACAGCTCCCTTCTGAGTTCATGATCTCTTTCGCAGCTGCTATTAAATGTTGATCTGCATTGGCGCTTCCCTGTTCAGCGATTTGGGCGAGTCCTGAGAAGGGAAGACTTATCAGAATTAAAATAGCGATACAAACAAATCCCTTAGGTGTTTTCATAATTGTGGCTTATTGTGTTTTCAAAATTCTGATTTTTCAACGGTAGTATCCAGAGTCCGGATTAAGTCTTTCGTACTGGTCAATATTCCTTCATGTTCAATTCATTAAGATTGACAAAATCATTATTTACCTTATGAACCCATAATATGTTTTCAAATTCCAGCAGGTTCATATCTGAGGTATTGTGAGAGAATGGTGTCTTTGCTCTT
>JAUVIT010000019.1 GCA_030592605.1 Bacteroidota bacterium | reverse complement strand
TTCAAGGATTACCGCCTTGCTTTTTAAAAGTAAGCCTGCTACATCTTGGTCTATTTCTGCCATTCAGCAAATCTATAAAGTTTTTACCAGGTTTGGTAGATCTACCGTTAGTATGACCATAGAAGCGGAGAGGTAAGTTTTGACCGTACTGGAGTTACACCATTTTAGTGCTGCCCGGAGTAAGTGCAGAGTCACTTTCAGTCTTCCTATCAATCCTATTTTCGGATTTCCCCAAATGCACATCCCAGTTTTCTTCAAAATATGATGCCTACCTGGCAGGTGAGGTTACACTTAGCGAAGAAGAAGAATGGGGCCTGGAGTTGTTTAACGGGAAAGGCATGTGCAGCGAATGTCATCCAAGTGAAAAAGTCCAGGCGGAGAGCCTCCTTTATTCACAGACTTTACCTTTGATAATCTGGGAACTCCCAAGAATCCTGATAATCCCTTCTATAAGATGGACCAGGTATTTCTGGACAATGGAGACGCCATCAATCCCGAAGGTGCAGCCTGGATCGATCCGGGACTGGGTGGATTTCTGGAGAATAGTAGTGATCCTATTTGGGTAGCTAATAGATCCCTGTTAAAAAGGCTGGTGATACTTTGCATGGTAAACTAATTATTTCAATGGATTAGTTTTGTACTTTTGTCCTTTGATATGTATAAAGTTTTTTTCAACGATAGAACGGTATTTTTTGGAGATGATTTTTCCAAGGCTTTTTTAAAGCATAAGGGACTCTTCTACAAGTACAATAACTATATTGAATTAGATGAATTGGTAGGCCTGTTCGCCTCTTTGACTCAGATTAATAACCTCTATATTTTACATGATAATATATTGATGGTTTTTGAGGAGTTCAAGGCCTGTTTTAAAGTTATTGAAGCAGGAGGAGGGATAGTGTTAAATGAGCGGGGTGAGTTTCTGGTGATTTATCGCAACGGGACCTGGGACCTTCCAAAAGGAAAACTGGAAAAGGGAGAGGATTTTCAAACAGCAGCACTCCGGGAGGTGGCGGAGGAAACCGGTTTGCCTGAACTTCAGATGATTGAGCCACTGACGTCCACCTACCATACCTATCACCTGAAAGGAAAGCGAATATTGAAAAGGACCAAGTGGTTCGTTATGCAGTACAATGGGAGTGCGGAACCGGTCTTACAAGCTGAAGAAGGGATCAGCGATTATCGGTGGGCCAGCCCTGGCATGACCGGATTTATCCGGGAAAATACCTACGCTAGTATCCTGGATGTTCTCTATATGAGGAATTTACTCTGATCAGATTTCCTTCCTGGAACGCATGATGCGAAAGAGCTGTTGCTCAAATCCTTCCGAGGGTAAGGTAGCAGGGGAGAGGAGCAGTTTGCCATTTCGGTCAATCAGATAGGCTACGGGATAGGCTCTTACCATGTAATCATCCAATACGCCGGGCTGCCCTTCATAATGGAGTACTGTCCAGGTATATCCATTCCGGTGCATAAAATCATCCAGTTTATCCCGGTCCTCTGAGGTCATCACGGTAATCACATTCAGGTAAGCTGCATGTTTTTCGATGTAGGATTGCAGAAAGGGGTACTCCATCATGCAGCCGTAGTGATCTGTGGTGCCAAAAAACAGGTAGGTGTATTTGCCTTCAAAGTCGCTAAGTGACAAGGTTTTTCCCTCAAGGTCCTCCAGGGAAATGGCTGGAGGAGTGTTGCCGGTTACCAGGCTGGATAGTTTCTGCATTAGCTGTGCTGAATAGATCCCAAATTGGGGAGAAACAGGATCATGTGCCATGGAATCGAGCATGATCAGGATGGCCTCCTTATGATACTCTCCCCTGTAAAACAATTCGGAGAATTCCTGGAGCAAAATCATTTCAGCCAGGGTATCACTCCATACAGCAGGATGATCCAGCACAAGCTGGCGTGCCTGATGGAAGTCCTGGTTTCGATTAACCAGGTTCCGGAATTTCTGGCCTTCTTCTCCGGAATTAGCGAAGTAAAAGATAAAATCTTTAAACAGGGCTCTGAACAGTTCAACAAATCCGGGATGCCATTCCATAACGGTTGGACCTAGATAGTCCTGACTCAACTGGGCCAGTCCGGTCCTTCCTTCATTGAGTTTCAAAGCCCCGTATCTGAAGCGCCGGTAGTCAGAAAAGAACCGGGAACTGTCACTATTGAATGCCAGTTCCAGTTGCTGGATAAGAGAATCGGTATTCACCAGTTGCCCAGATTTTCGATGTGTGATGATTTCTCTGTTGGCCGTGATAAACAGTGAATCGAATCTGGCGATGGTATGGTTCACATCCCTCGATCCGTCAATACGCTCCTGTGTAGAAAGGGAGGTACGTGAGCGAACCACCAGAGGCATGGCCAGGGGCTGATAAAATGGAGAGATCTGTTCTTCCCATTTCTTTTCAATGTACTCGGGAAATTGCACCTCATAGTGGAATCCCGGCTCCATATAAAGATAAAGCTGGTAAACACCGGTTTCAAACTGTACCACCCTGGGGGATAAGAGCGGTATAAGTTGTTCAATCTCTCCCTTCTCATTGCACACCATGGTATTTGAGTATTCAGCAAGGCTGATAAAGGGGTTCCATGCAATGCTTGTTTGGATGGACTTACCTGCATAGTCCGGCGCGATGGCATGTACCGAGGCAGACTGACCCAGGATGTTTCCACTGCTCCATAACAAGAGGATGAAAATAAATGTTCGGTAAAGCATTAGAGGTATTTCTTGATATCCACACCCTTGGGAAGGAAGAGTGAAGCATCGCCCCCGTTTCGGATGATGTCACGGATAATGGTTGAATTAACAGGGGTATGCTCAGGGGTGGTTAGCAGAAAAACGGATTCTACCGATGGCAACATCTGTTTGTTGATCTGTGCAATGGCCCTTTCATATTCGAAGTCGGCCGATGTACGAATTCCCCGGAGCATATGGGTGGCCTTTACTTTTCTGCAGTAATCCACTGTCAATCCTTCGAAAGAGTCTGCGCTTACCTGTTCGTAGCTGCTAAAAACCTGCTTGACTATCTCAACCCTGGATTCAATTTTTAGCAGGGGCTGTTTGGTGGAGTGGACTCCGATGGCAATAATGATCCTGTCAAACAGGTCAAGTGCGCGAAGTACAATGTTTTCATGCCCCACGGTAAAAGGATCAAATGATCCGGGAAAGACAGCGATTTTATCCATCTGCTTTTTATTCAAAGGTAGTGTTTTAGTTGATTTCTTTTTTCTTGTTGGCACTGACAAATAGCACATTCCCCAGTTTTTTATAACCAGTATAGAGCTTGTATCCTTCGGTGGTCAGCTGCTCATGTCGAAAGCCAATGATGGTCAGGTCGGCATCCACCGATACCTCCCCAATGATCTCCCTGGTTTCTCGGTCCCCTCCGTCACTGATCAGGTTTACGTTAGCCATAGAGATAGGAAGCCGGCCTTCTTTAATTAGTAATTTCAGCTCCTCCTTCCTGCGTGTGACAGCTTCGGGCTGATAGATGGCAAATATCTTAATGATTCCCTCTTTCCATTCGGGATGGCCCATTATGATATATCCAAGCAGAATCATCAGATTGGCATTGTCAAAATCGGCCGGAGTGATCCAGATATGAATCTGTTTTTTGTAGCCAAATCCCTTGTATGAAGTACTCAGGATGCACAGGTCAAAGCCTGTGGCAAATAGAATATCATGTGTGTTCAGAGCCTCCTCCAGTGCTTCCGGTTCGGTTTGTGAGAATTCGAAGAGGATCATATTATTACCCTTCCCCGAGATTCCCGACAGCTGTATCACCTGGGCGATTGCAGTGGTGTATGAGGGGCTGATAATGGTATCCAGGTAAACCCGGTTTTTGCTTCCTGCTGCCAGATGTATCAGCTTGTTCAGAATCTCCTTCGACTCCTTATTGGTCTCTTCGGTCAGGAAGCCCTTGATATAGTGTATGTAGGTGCCAAATCCATATTTCAAAGAGATCCATCTCAGGATATCAAAGGCACTTCTGCGCATAAATGTATCCTGCGATACGCAGATGGTAAAGGGGCGCCAGTGTACATCCAGGTCCTCCCGGTCGGCCCTTTGTGCCAGTATCTGCAACTGCCTGCTTGCCTGGAATACCACACCGCGGAAAAGGTTAACAAGACCTTTCTCCTGCTGTTTGTAGCTGGAGACCATGGTATAGATACCTCCCATGACAATCAGTGACAGCAGGGCATAAGGAGCATTCATTTTAAACATCAGCCAGAAGGAGGTAACTGCTCCCACCAGGGAGATATACCATCTTGATTTGAATGTTGGCCGGTAGGAGGGATCCGCAGCAAAGTGCTCCAGCAGGGAGATCAGGCAGATCACCCCATAGGTAACCATAAAGAACATAGAGATGATCTGTGCCACGAAGTCTATATCTCCAAAGGCAACAAACACAAATGCTATGATGATGCTGATTAATCCTGCATTGGTGGGTTCATTATCTTTCTCCTTACCACGTGAAAGCCAGCTGTTCAGACCCATTCCGGGGAACACATCGTCATAGCCCATGGCCTGGAGGGTTCGTGGAGCAACCATGATGGAACCCAGTGCAGATGAAAGGGATGCTGCAGCCAATCCGATGGGGATGATGGGGCCCCAGATTGCAATCTTCTCCATAATCAGCTGGTCTGAGGCCATATCTTCAGGTGAAGCACTGATGGCCAGCTTATAGACCACCATAATATAGACCACAAAGCCAGCCAGGGTGGCCCATAGGGTTCCCTTGGGGATGGATTTGCTAGGGTCGCGAAGGTCTCCTGAGAGACCAAGCCCCGCGATCAAACCGGTGAATGCAGGGAAAATAATAATGAATACAAAGAAAAAGTTATCAGGGTTCTGGATGTGTGTATTTAGAATAAAAGACTGCTCTTCCGAACCAGGTTTTCCAAGGAAGAAGAAGAGCAGGGATGTAAACAGGATGGCTACCACTCCATAGAGTGCTTTCATTCCAAAATTGGCTCCCCTGGAAAGAATTACAACAGAGAGCAGGGTCATGCTGGCCAGCCCGACCCAGCGTTTATCAACCAGGGGTGTATTAATTTCGTAGTGAAGATATCTGATCAGCGGGTCAAATGCTTCGGAGAATGCAATCACATAAAAAGCCACGCTAATGGCCTGGCTCAGATAGAGTGTTATGCCGATGGCCGAGCCAATGTTGATCCCGAAGGAACGGCTGATGATGTAGTAGGCCCCGCCCCCCTGAACCTTCTGGTTGGTAGCAATTTCGGCCACTGCCATGGCAGTGGGGATGGTAACCATATGTCCCAGGAATATGATCCCTATGACCCCAAGAAATCCAAGATGGCCTACGGCATAGCCAAATCTCAGAAAGAGAATGGCCCCAAGAATGGTAGAGATAGTGGTCATGAAGACCGGCAGGGTACCAAACTTGGCTGTGGTTCTATGCAAATGAGAATCAGGCATGCCTTTTTTACCGCATAAAAGCATGGAAGGTTACTAAAAAAATCTGGAATGCCCTTAGCTTGGCCCCGTTTTTTGTCCTTCGCGGATTTTTTTAACTTGCGCACTGAAAAGATATGTGATTCCTTTCATGCCATGGAAGAGGTGTTGAAAATACTGCTGGTTGATGATGAACCTGAGGCCCGGGAGCTGCTCAAGTACATGTTGCTTGGGAAGAAGGGAGTTAAGGTTGTTGGTGCTGCCGGTACAGTGGATGAGGCAGTAAAACTGATGCAAAAAGAGCATCCGCACCTGGTACTCCTGGATATACAGATGCCTGAGAAGGATGGATTTCACTTTATTGAACAGGTACACCTTTCGGGTAAAGATCCGGGAATAATTTTCGTCACTGCTTTTGAACACTATGCCATTCAGGCCATCCGGAATTCGGTTTTTGATTATATTCTGAAACCTGTTCATCAGGAAGAACTGGACTCTGCCATCGAGCGATTTCGATTGAGGGGCAGAACGGTCCAGGAACAGGATCTGAATATACTGGTGGAAGCATTGCGGGGCAATGGGCCCTCTAAAATCAAGCTAAATACCCGATCGGGATATGTCCTGATTGATCCTTCGGAAGTGGTTTATTGTCAGGCCGATGGCAATTACACCCGTATACAGCAGACCCGAGGAAACTCAGAAATCATTACCCAGAACCTGGGAGCCATTGAGGAGATTCTTGAAGGGAGATCATTTTTCCGTGCCAGCCGGTCCTATTTGCTAAATCTGAGATATCTGAGCAGAGTTGACCGAAAAAGCTGCTCTTGTACCCTTGAGTATGCCGGCGAAACATGCAGCATAAAAATCCCGGCTCAGAAGGTCAAGATGTTGGAAACGACATTTTCCCGCTAAGCGCTTTATCCGGAATAAATAGTGGTTCAAAGCTCAGAACCCACTGTTCACACAATAAGTCCGAATTCTCTTTGCAATGGCTCTTTCTAGCCATATTTTAGTTGGGTGATAGAGTCAACTTTAACCTAAGCTGAATTAACCATGGTAGAAGTATTTAATCTTGAAGGGATGCCCGTTTATAAACTGAGATCCGGGGAGAAAGATAATTTTGCCATTTCTGACCTGGAAGGTAAAGGATTGCCCTGCGGCATATACTTTGTTAGAATCAAGAGAGCGCATGGCATTGAAACCGCCAAGCTCTTAATTTGCTAAGCGATTTCCATTGCCTGATCAACCAGATCGGGAAGAAGGACAAAATCCATCAGTCCTGATATGTCATTCACATAGTTGAAATTCAATCCTTTCCTGTAGATCTCATTGATCTCCTCAACATCTTTTCTATTCTCAAGTGAGATGGCAATATCCGTTATGCCTGCTCTTTTGGCGGCAAGGATTTTCTCCTTGATGCCCCCCACTGGAAGCACTTTCCCTCTGAGGGTAATTTCCCCGGTCATAGCGCAATTCCCCCTTACCTTCCTCTGGGTAAAAGCAGAGGTGATGGAAGTCATCATGGCAACTCCGGCAGAGGGACCATCCTTTGGAATGGCTCCTTCGGGGACATGGACGTGTACATTGTATTTTTTAAAGATTGCAGGATCGAGGGAGAATTTCGAAGCATGAGATTTCAAATACTCCAGGGCCAGGATAGCTGACTCTTTCATTACATCACCCAGATTTCCTGTCAGGGTGAGTTTTCCCTCCCCCTGGCTCAGGGAAGTCTCCACAAACAGGATCTCACCACCTGTAGCCGTCCAGGCCAGTCCGGTCACCACCCCTGCATGTCTGTTCCCATCATATTTGTCCCGGATAAACCGGGGTGGTCCCAGAACTTCGGCGGCTTTTTTACCGGAGAGTTTACTATCATAACTTTCTTCAAAGGCAATATGTCTGGCCATAACGCGCACCAATTTGGCGATCTGTTTGTCCAGTTGCCTCACACCCGATTCCCTTGTATAGCCTTCAATGATCTGTTCCAGTACCTGAGAAGAGATTGAGAATTGTTTGCGTGTTAATCCGTGTTTTTCAATCTGGTCTGGTATAAGGTGTCTCTTTGCAATCTGGATCTTCTCCTCCACTATATAGCCCGATAGATCGATAATCTCCATTCTGTCGAGTAGGGCAGGGTTAATTCCTGCTGTGGTATTTGCTGTGGCTACAAACATTACCTTCGAAAGATCGTAATCCAGCTCCAGGAAGTTATCATGGAAGGCACTGTTCTGTTCCGGATCCAATACTTCCAGAAGAGCAGATTCCGGATTGCCCTGGACACCTCTGCCCACTTTGTCTATTTCATCCAGTACAAATACGGGATTTGAGGACTTAACCTTTTTCAGATTCTGAATCACCCTTCCCGGCATGGCACCTATATAGGTTTTCCGGTGGCCCCTGATTTCAGCCTCATCATGGAGTCCGCCCAATGACATTCTGACATATTTTCTGTTCAGGGCCGATGCAATAGATTTACCCAGGGAGGTTTTCCCAACACCCGGGGGGCCCACCAGACACAGGATGGGTGACTTCAGGTCCCCTTTTAGCTTTAGCACTGCAAGGTGCTCCAGAATCCTGTCCTTCACTTTTTCCAGTCCGAAATGATCCTTATCCAGAATCCGGCTGGCACGTTTCAGATTAAAATTGTCCTTGGTGTATTCGTTCCAGGGAAGCTCAATCAGGGTCTGAATATAGTTGACCTGTACAGAATATTCCCCGGTGGCGGGATTCAAACGAAGAAGTTTGTCAAGCTCTTTTTCAAAAGCAGCTGCCACCTCCTTGTTCCATTTTTTCTTTTTCCCTTTTTCTTTGAAGTCAAGCACTTCCTGGTCCTGTGGTGATCCACCCAACTCATCCTGTATGGTTTTCATCTGCTGGTGCAGCAGGAATTCTCTTTGCTGCTGATCCAGGTCGCTTTTTACCTTGGTCTGGATGTCATTCTTAAGTTCCAGCATCTGAACCTCATTGGATAGACTCTCCAGCAGGGTGAATCCCCTCTTTGACACAGAGTTGGTTTCCAGCAGATCCTGTTTTTGTTTCAGGGAAAGTTCACTATTAGAAGCCAGAAAGTTGACCAGGAAAGAGGGACTCTCAATGTTCTTAACGGCAAAAGTAGCTTCGGTCGGGATATTGGAAGAGAGCTTGATAATTTTGATGGAGAGCTCCTTCAGTGCAGCTGCCACAGCTTTGGCTTCACCAGCAGGTTCGTCTTCATCATCCTCCAGCGGGGTAATTCTGGCAACGTGATATGGTTTCTCAGTAAGCAGATCATTGAGTCTAAACCGTTTCCTTCCCTGGATAATCACCGAAGTAGACCCATCGGGCATCTCCAGGATCTTCAGGATCTGTGCCACGGTCCCGATTCGGTAGAGATCATCAAGATCAGGATCCTCAATGGTACCATCTTTCTGAGCTATTGCACCGAGTATTTTATTTTTTTTATATACCTCCTGAACCAGCTTTAATGATTTATTCCTGCCTACTGTGATGGGGATCACCACTCCAGGGAACAGCACCGTGTTGCGCAATGGCAGAATCGGCAGCACATCGGGTATATTCACATTTTTCAGATCTTCCTCTTCCTCTTGGGAGAGTAAGGGGATATATTCAGTTTCTTCGTCAATAGGGATCATCAGCTTCTCACTTCCTAATTAGTACACTTTCTTCAGTCAATCTGTCAGCTCCACATTTCCGGAACTGATCTCACCCTTATGTCAATAAGCGTGCCAAGAAATAATACACACAGCAAGGGGTATTTGTTTAAAAAGTCTTTAAATCAACTCAGATATACCTGATAGTGACCTCCTTCAGAAATTTCTCTTCCAGCATTCTGGCCATTCGTTTCACCACTGTTCTTCTAATTTCCAGGTCGATGGGAAGGTTTGGATCCTGGTGGGCAATATTTACGCGTGTTCCAATGATAAAATGGATCTCATCGCTCTGTTGAACCAGTTTTACAATCCTGTCGGCAGGTCCCTTTCCCAAGGTATAAGAAGGAGAAAAATCCTTGAGAATCCGGGTTACCTTTGTGATGGTCAGAATGCCTTCGGTAACAAGATCTATCCCTTCCATATGTGATACAGGTGGCAGCTCCGGATCTTCGAACACCAGGCTGTCCTCTATTTCCACATTCAGTTCACGGGCAATGATATCTGCAGTGGTGGCCCCGCACACAACTTTTTTCCCCTTGAAGGCCTTCACTGTATTACCAAGTTCCTGGTCATTTTCCTCTTCATAGGGGGGACCGGTGATGATCATCAACTTTCGGGGATTTCGAAAATAGATGCTGGCACAGCTGGTGTCATCCTTGGAACTGTAGCCATCATTATGATGTGCCATGTTCACCATTTTCAAGGCCAGCTTGGAGGCCGATATCTTGGGACTGTTCTGAACCAGTTTTATGGTATACTCCTGCATATTGTCTCTTCCCCAACCCAGAGGATACTTGTCCGTTCCCAGTCCCGACTGGGCGATGCCATCGCTGCAAAAGATGATCCTGTCCTCTTTCCTGGGTTCAAACTGGCAGGAAAGGATCTCCTTGCCTCCATTTTTTTCACTCTCCAGTGTCAGGATTTTCCAACCCGGATCAAAGGGTTTATTATCTCTCAGAATAATGGTCTGGGGATTATCAAACTCCAGGATATTGATGAGACCGTCGTGCTCGATATCTACGATTGTAAAAGTGGAATAGCTCATCTGGCGTTCGCTGCATACGGGCAGAGTGTTCATGATGATCTCAGCAATTTTCTCTACTGCCTTATGCTCTATGGTGAAGTTTACAGCCATGGTGGCCGTTAAGGTGGCCAGAACATTGGCTTTAACTCCATGCCCCATACCATCGGACAGGATCACAATGGTGCGGTTTTCCTCTTTTACCTTACGGCTGAGAAACACATCTCCGCAAATACGCTCATTGCCGAAGTTGCGCTGATTGCATGCGGCCTCGATATAAAACTTACCACTCATTTATCTTTCAGGTCCTTCCCGGGCTTATACGATTCAATAATTGAATTGAGCATCCTCTCAGCTTCTGAAGTCCCTTCACCCAGTATAAAGCCAATCTGCTGTGCAAGGCCCAGGTTCTTGTCAATCACTTCGTTAAGTCGTTTTACCACTTCCTCTTTTTGCACCTCGGGGGCCGACATATCCCGGATCACCGCTCCTACAATCTTATCTTTTTCGATGACAAATACACTTACATTCAGCATCTTGCCTTCGTGATGAATATCTCTGTTTGTAATGGATTCATTTTGAGCAAGCACATAGGTAAATAGGTTGTAAAAATTGTAGGGAAGGAGGGTCTTCAAATCGGCACCGGCCAGTCCGGGTACCACCTCATTGATCTCTTTGGCATCCTCTCCAAGCATAGAAATAAAACTGTTATTGGTCTGAATAATCTTCAGATTCATATCACATATAACCACCATGGAAGGTAGTTTATGGAGCATGCGGCGGACTATTTCAGAGGCTTCCCTGGCGGCCTCCTTCTCTTTTTGAGCAAGCCGTTCCGATTTTTTAAGTAGGTCCTGGGCCTGTGCGAGTTTCTCATTGCTGATCTTCAGCGAATGGATATGATCCTGCCTGTTCCTGGATGCATAGGTGTTGCACATCTCCGGAATGGCCAGACCCTGAGCAATGGCAATGGCGAAGTCGGTACAGCTTGCATATCCACATGCACCACAGCCTACTTCAGATGGTTTCGACTGATCGATCTCCTTAAGTATCTTGTTCAGCTGTTTTTCTGATGGGACAGAAAGGCTTTGATCATCGCTTGTGAATGTGCACCTCAGATCCAGCACTTCAAATTCATCCATGCTGGCCGACCAGGCTTCTATATCCAGTGTTTTAAACCTTTTCTGCACATATTTGATTAGCTGACTCTGTCTCAGGAACCTTTTTCCACCGGCACTGGTCCCCCTTCCCATAAGAAACTCCTTGTAAAAGAGATTGAAATGGTGTTTAATGGTTCCGATATTCTCCTCAAACTCATCTATGGCATCAATCATTCCCTCACCTTCCACGGTGATTACA
>JAUVIT010000054.1 GCA_030592605.1 Bacteroidota bacterium | reverse complement strand
GGATGGCAACCATCACTATGAACCTACTGTGGATTACCTGCGGAAACTGATGGATAGGGCAGGGGATGAGTCGGTGATCATTATGGATGATATCTACTGGTCAAGGGGAATGCAGAGGGCCTGGAAAGAGGTGGTCTCCTGGCCGGAGGTGCGGGTGAGTATAGATCTGTTTCATATGGGAATTCTGTTGTTGAGAAAGGACCTCCTTGAAACCAGAATTAAAATTAAGTTTTAAACCTTTTATGAATTATATATTCTTATTAATATGTATTTTCGTCTACAATTTGTTTGAATATGGAAACAATGATCAGTCTGGATAAGATCGTCAAGAATTACTATATAGGTTCGATTACGGTTGAGGCGCTTCGTTCGATAGATATTGATATCAAGAAAAATGAGTATGTGGCAATCATGGGACCATCGGGTTCGGGGAAATCTACTCTGATGAACCTGGTTGGTGCCCTGGATACACCCACAAGCGGTGAGTATATCCTGAATGGAACCGATGTAAGTAAGATGGACGATGATCGCCTGGCGGAGATCAGGAACCAGGAGATCGGGTTTATCTTCCAGACCTTTAACCTGCTTCCCAGGTATACGGCACTGGAGAATGTGATGTTGCCCCTTATTTATGCGGGGGTAAGCAAGTCGGAACGTGCCGAAAAAGCAAAACACACCCTTGAAGAAGTAGGATTAGGAGACCGCATGGATCACAAACCCAATGAGTTATCGGGCGGGCAAAGACAAAGGGTGGCTGTTGCCCGTGCACTGGTGAACAACCCCTCCATTATTCTGGCCGACGAACCCACAGGAAACCTCGATTCGAAAACCTCGGTGGATATTATGAAGCTATTTGGCCAAATCCACGAAAGGGGAAATACCATAATCCTGGTGACCCATGAGGAGTCCATTTCCCGATATGCACACCGGATCATCCGCTTGCTCGACGGGGAGATCGATAAGGTAGAGATCAATAAAAATCCAAAGAAATAAAGAAGTCGGGCATCTATACCAAAGGAGGAGATAAGGGCAAGACTTCCCTTATTGGAGGCAGGCGTGTACCAAAGTTTCACTCCCGCATCGAAGCCTATGGTACGGTAGACGAGCTGATGGCTCATACCACCATGTTACGGGATCTGGTAAAAGATGTGCAGATTCGGGATGAGCTCTTAAGTATTTTGAATATCCAGATGGCAACTGCTTCGGTACTGGCGGCCGATTGTGATGATTGCCCCCTGGAAATTCCCATTGTGGGAGATGAGCAGGTAAGCTTTTTAGAAGGAAGAATCGATGAAATGGACGCTGCCCTGGAACCCCTGACCTCCTTCCTTATACCGGGTGGAGACCCGGCGGTATCACAGGCTCATATCGCGCGGACAGTTTGCAGACGTACCGAAAGAACCATCCTGAAGCTTGCTCAAGACGTTAATATTCAAGAGGATATCCTTCGTTTTTATAACCGTCTTTCGGATTATTTTTTTGTTCTGTCCCGTAAAATCGCACACCTTTCCGGTATCAAACAGGAACCTTGGAATCCGGGGTTGTAGGAATTGATTTTTTTTTTATATTTGCGGCCTTTAAAGGACGTAGTAATACAAATTAAGAATATAGATGTACTGGACCCTTGAATTAGCCTCAAAACTTGAAGATGCACCGTGGCCTGCCACAAAGGATGAATTGATTGACTTTGCCATCAGATCAGGTGCTCCAATGGAAGTAATTGAAAACCTGCAGGAGATCGAGGATGAAGGTGATGTCTATGAGAGCATCGAAGATATCTGGCCCGATTATCCCAGCAAGGATGATTTCTTCTTTAACGAGGACGAATACTGATCTATTTCCAGATAAATATATCTTCCCAGCTTAGGGGGCGCCACGCTTCCAGCCACTTAAAATCACTTAAACGTCGCTCTTCAGCAGGAAACAGGGAAAGGGGATAATAGGTCCCATCAGGTTTTGAAATGTATACAACACTGGAAATCTTATTCTCCTTCAGATAGATGGTTAAATCGGAAGCTACCGTTTTATTGGCTCCTACAATGACATCCTGGTCGGTGGCATAATAGATGGTTTGTCCGTTTCCCGACACCAGGATCCGGTCCAGTTTATTCTCTTTAAAGTAGCCGGTCATTTCTTTGCCTCTCATCTGATCAAAACTTACTGAATCTTTCTGGGAGGCGACAAAGGCGACGCCGTTCAGCTGCATTCGTTCCAGCTGCTGATCCACCATATAAATCCTTATATGACTGGCGGTTAGTTGGTTTTCGTCCGACCAGATGACTGGTTCTCCAAAGAAATCAAAGGCACTGTCGGCCTCCACATATACCAGGGAATCGCACATGACCTGTAGATCGGTCCGGAATATTTTCACTTTATAATAGGCCCTGAGGATTCTGCTCTGCTCCTCCATATCCGGATTCTGCAGGGTGCGCAGTGTATCGGCATGTACATACATGGTATCGGATCCGTCTATCTGTATCATAAGGGCGCTGTCGGTGACCATGGCGGTCTCCTGGTCGCTATAGTAGAGTCCATAATTTCCTTTCAGGATCATGTTCTGGGCCGTATCGATGAGCTCCACATTGGAGATGGCTCTTCCAAAGCCCTGTTCAGCCTCATAATAGAGGGAATCTCCTTTCAAAATTCTTCCTGCCTCTTCCATATAGGCATTGTTGGTTACATAGGAGATATCCTGCTGCATATCGTACCAGCCGTTTTCACAATAGATATAGCGATCCTCGCCTGTGATTTCGGTGGGACCACTGAAGTAAGAGATCTCCTGCCTGGTATTGTACCTCATGCTATCGGTATGGATGGTATATTCGGGATTCACAATTACCACGCTATCCATGAAGTAAAAATCTTCCGAATCAAGTATATAGCGCCCCCTGCCGCTTGTGAGCCGGCTATCTTCCTGGGTCAGGATTCCTCCACCAAAATAGTAAGTAAAGCCAGCAGCCCGATCGTAATTGAGAGAATCGGTGAGGAGGGTAATATCTTTGTTTACCAATTCCACATTATTGCGGACCCGGGCAATCTTACTGATGCCATCATAGTAGGCCCGATCACCTGTCAGGGTGAGAGTGTCGCCTTGTTGAACCCTGACATTGCTGAAAGCATCAACGGATGATGTGCTTTGATAGAAGTAGGCTGAATCGCAGGTCATTACCACATCTTCGTGCTTCAACCTTACATTGCCGATAAGTTTCGTTGCATCATTCCCGATTTGCAATTCATCATATGCAGTGAGATCGGCATTAAGAATATCTATTGTGGTGCCTTTCTGCCCTGAGGCAACTTGCAAAGAGAGTTGCAGGCACAGCATAAGCAGACTTAGCCGGAAGAATCGCTTATGCTGACTTAGAATCATCTCTGACTGCTCTGCTGGCCTGAATCTGTGCAATTACTGTAGGCGATATCTCTTCGGATGTAGGTGTTTTTTTTCTTTTCATCATACCAATCCTGCATCACCTCTCTGTTTTTATTCATCAGGGCCAGACCATCCAGCAGCATGTAATCCTGCTTCAGGTTGGCACGATGGGGTTCGATCCTCGATTTCAGGTAGAGTACCTTGTAACAAAGTTTATGGTTATGATCTGTCGATTCGTAAGGCTCCGAGAGTTTCTCTACCTGCATGTTCCGGATCATATAGTAATCTTTGGTAGGTAACTGGTCCAGTTCGAAGGTGGAGGCACGGGTTTCCGGATTAACGAGCAATCCCCCGTTCACACTTGTCTCGGGATCTTCAGAGTAACGCTTGGCAGCCCAATCGAAGGAGAGTGAGTCGGCCTCCACAATGGTTTTCAGACTATCCAGTTTATAAATGGCCTTCTGCTTGGCATTGGCATCTGCTTTAGGATTCATCAGGATATGCCTGGTATTGGCCATATCACCCCTGCGCTCTACTAGCTGAATGATATGGTAGCCAAAAGAGCTCTCTATGATTTTGGATACCTGTCCGGCTTTAAGGGACCAGGCTGCATCGGCATAGGCTTTGTCCAGCTGGGACCTCATCATAAATCCAATTTCACCACGGCGGGCAGCTTCGGGTGCTTCAGAGTAGAGAATGGCCAGCGTGCCGAAATCCTCACCGTCCTGAACACGTTTACGCAGTTCAAGCAACCTTTCTTTAATCAGAAAAACTGCCTCGTCGCTGTACTTGGGATAGGCCACTATCTGTGCCAGTTCCACTTCCGTATTAATATAGGGAATGCTATCGGACTCCATGGAACGATAAAAACTTTTCACATCGGATGGAGTGGTGCTCACATCTTCGATAATGGTATTTCTTACCTGGTCCGTAATCATCTGTTCCTCGATCGCTTCTCTGAGGTCGTCCTTGATATCAAAGATCGATTTATTGAAATAAGCCTCCATTTCCTCTTCACTGCCAAACTGACCGATAAAATAATTGAGACGTGATTCCATTTGCATCTCTACCATGTCGGGACCCACTTCCACACTATCTATCTTGGCCTGGGTCATCAGTAGTTTCCTTTCAATGAAGGAGTTGTAGATATCGCAGCGAGCATCCGGGCCAACATACCTGCCCGACATCTTTAACTGAAGGTAGTCCTGTTCTATATCAGACTGAAGGATATTAAAATCTCCAACAACCCCTATGACCCTGTCGATAACCAGCGGCTGAGCCACTGTGTTTAATGACAAAAGTGCTCCAAGCAATATATATGCAAATCTTCTTTTCATGTTCATTAACGATAAATTTCAAACTGGTTCCTGCTTACGCCGTCTGTATATACACGATGCTCCAGGTCCTTGATAAATTTAATTTTACGCTTATTCAGGATGATATTGGTAATATCATCACTTACCATCTCCACGGGTGCTACTTTTCCTTCGGTAAGATGAGCGCTAATATGTACCAAATACCTGAACAGTGAATCACTGTGTTCAATATTACGATAGCTGTTGAGGTACCTTACGGGATTCGAAATCCTTCTGGGCAATTGTTCCCTGATGGAAGAGAAATCGACCCAGGTATCATTGAAGTCACTATACTTTTCTGCATAGCTAAGGCAATATTTTTCCAATTGATCAAGATCCTGCTCCCGGTTGTTCCAGGACCAGCGGCGCAATTGGTCCTGGTTTGGTGCAGAAAGGGGTACCTTGATAAAGGTGCCTTTGATTACATTCTGATTCAGCACGAAGTTTTTGGAGTTTTCCTCGTAGTAGGAGTTTATTTCGCGCTCACTTACCAGGGTGTCCATCTTCTGCTGGAGCAGATTCTGGCGATAGGTATATATTAGCAAGGAACGGTGATACTCTTCAATCTGTGTTTCAAAATCCATTTGTTCCTCGCTCAGAGATTCTTCAGCCCTGTGCTGCATCAACATGTCCTTTACCCAGGTCTCCGTATAACGCTTGGCAAGCAACATACTGTCCTGCCTGTTTGTGCCAGAAGGTATAACTTTTCCCAGATCGGAAGGGTAGAGGTAGTTCTCAAAGACTCGGGCCACTGGTTCTTCCAGGTCGTTTTTCACAAACAGGGAGCAGCCCTGTACCATGAATAAAACAAGTGCTATAATAGAAATAATGCTCCTCATCCTTACGATTTTATCCGCTTAAGCAAGTCCTGGTTGATGGTCACCGGATATTTCTCCTTTAAGGACTTTAACCATTCGGCTTCCAGATATTCCTGATAGTCTGAAGTAACCTTGCCGCGTGCTTCAAGCAGTTTTTTTGGTTCGGGCGACCTCTTTCCCTTAATGATCACAAAGGTACTTGTTTCCTCATTTTCAATCACCGGTCCGGGTCCGCTTACACCATTCTGTGAATCAATCATCTCATTTTCACCCTTTTCAACCAAGTAGTGTGTTAAGGTAATACAGGGGACAGTATCATTGCTGCAAAACTTTGCATTCAGTGCCTCCTGGTCAAGTTTGCCTTTGGAGATTTTCTTGTGAGCTTTTCGGATTCCTGCCAGATCAGCCCCATTGCTGCAAGTTACAATAAAGGCGTCGATTCGCTCCTCCCCCCTATAGGATTTCCTGTGCTCCTTGTAAAATGCCTCCAGTCCGGCTGTATCTGTAATGGCCATTGACCAGACCCGCTGATCCATGATATCGAAAAGCAGGATGCCGTCGTGATACTCTTCATAAATGTATCTGAATTCCGGATATTTTTCGGGTAACCTTGCTTCTTCGTAGTCAATTACAATTTCGTCCGAGAAATTTTTGTAGAGCTGGTCGACCCATACCCTTGGATCCCTTGCTTTCCCGTGGTACTGCTCTTCCTCTATATGGGAGGCAAATGCTCCGGTAAGTACTTTCCGATCCCCGATTTTAATTAGCTGACTGTCCAAATCCTTCAGTCTGCCTGCTTTCCAGGTGCCAAGCCTGAGGGTTGAATCCACCGCCTGGTAAACCGGCTGCAGGGCTTCCCGGTTCTCGCTGAACTGATACTCATTTTTAAGTTTGGCAATGAAGTTATCTGTCCGGGCTGCGTTTCGGTCGCTACGGTCGATCTTCTGCTGCAACTCCGGTTTCATCTCTTCGTAGCTGCCAATCTCCTTTTTGTCTATTAATTTAACAATGTGCCATCCATAGAAGGATTTGAAGGGTTTGCCATAGTCTCCCTTTTTTTCAATGGCAAAACAGGCATCTTCGAATTCGGGAATCATCCGACCTGTTCCGAACCATGGAATTTCACCCCCTGATTGGGCAGAGGCCCTGTCATCCGAATAGCGCATGGCCAAATCTCCGAAATCGGTTCCCATCTGCAGGCTGTCGTACACCATCTGTACTTTTTCGTAGGCCTCTTTTTTCTCCTCTTCACCAGTTCCAGACGGAGTGCGTATAAAGATGTGGGCTACTTTGATTGCTCCGCGAGCAGGTCGCTTGTCCACGACCATCATAATATGGTATCCATAGGAGGTTCGGAATGGCATACTCAATCGACCCACCGGGGTCGTATAAGCCATTTCCTCAAATGGGTAGACCATGGAAAAAACAGTAAAATAGTTCAGGTCACCACCATTTTGGTGCACCGAAGCATCCTCTGATGTGGCTCTGGCCACCACGTCAAATGCTTCACCACTTTTAATGCGGGCCCTGATCGCCATGATTTTATCATAGGCTGCCAGGGTATCCTCAGGGGATGGGCTTTCGGGAAGCCTGATCAGGATATGATTGGCACGAATGTCATATTTGGACCATTCGTACGCTTCTTTCATCATCTTCTCTTTGGCCTCTTCATCCACCAGATAAGGTTTGGCCAGTTGTTTGCGGTATCCCTCCAGCTCATTGATGAATTTGCTAGTGGTATCCATGCCCAGAGCTTCAGCCTCTTTTACCTTGACCTTAAAATTGATAAAAAGCTCCAGATAGGCTTCCGGATCTTGCCGGTTTAGCGACGATTCATTGTTATTTTTCCGGTAGATCCGTTCAAATTCTTCCAGGCTTACCTGCTCATCCCCAATGGTCATTAGCACCGGAGACACCTGTCCAAGAAGTCCTGTTGTCACAAGAGCAGCAAGAAATATAAAGAGAAGGCTCTTTTTCATAAGCGTATTATGTGTTTTAAGTAGAACGATTGACGAACTCATATATTATCTGCTGTAATTGGGTGCCTCCCGGGTGATGGTTACATCGTGGGGATGACTCTCCTGGACACCTGCATTGGTGACACGTACAAACTGTGCCTTTTGCAGGGCACTAATGCTGGCCGCACCACAATAACCCATTCCGGCCCTCAGTCCTCCTATCATCTGATAGATCACTTCAGTCAGGCTTCCTTTGAAAGGAACACGGGCGGCAATCCCTTCGGGGACCAGTTTTTTAATATCTTCTTCCATATCCTGGAAGTAGCGGTCCTTGGACCCATGCTGCATGGCTTCCAGCGATCCCATGCCCCGGTAGGATTTATACTTGCGGCCATTGTAGATGATGGTTTCGCCCGGCGATTCCTCTACGCCGGCAAAAAGGGATCCGGCCATGATGGAGCTGGCTCCTGCCGCCAATGCTTTAACAATATCTCCGGAGTATCTGATTCCTCCGTCGGCAATTACAGGAACATCAGTTCCCTGAAGCGCATTGGCCACATCGTAAATGGCTGTCAGCTGAGGAACACCCACTCCTGCAATTATCCTGGTGGTACAGATGGAGCCCGGACCTATACCAACCTTGACTCCGTCGGCTCCGGCTTTAACCAGGGCTAAGGCAGCTGCACCAGTGGCCACATTACCAACAACCACTTCCAGATTGGGAAACTTCTTTTTTACTTTTTTCAGACTTTCAAGCACTCCAACGTGATGACCATGGGCCGTGTCAATGACCACAGCATCCACACCTGCCTTTTCCAGGGCGGTTACCCTTTCAATTATATCTGCTGAGACACCAACTGCAGCGGCCACCCGCAATCTTCCCCTTTCATCTTTACAGGAGTTTGGACGGTCCTTGGATTTGGTG
>JAUVIT010000304.1 GCA_030592605.1 Bacteroidota bacterium | reverse complement strand
CGACAGGACAATCTGCCAGCCAACCTGCAAGGAATCTGGAACGAGCATCTGGAGCCACCATGGAATTCTGACTATCATATCAATATCAACCTGCAGATGAATTACTGGCCGGCAGAGGTCACCAATCTGTCGGAGTGCCATCTTCCCTATCTGAAGTTTCTGGGGGAGCTGAGGGAGAACGGCAGGGAGACAGCGCGGGTAACCTATAACTGCAGGGGATTTGTGGCCCATCATACCACCGATGTCTGGCACCAGACTCAGCTCTTTGGTTCTCCCAGCTGGGGCATGTGGCCCATGGGGGCTGCCTGGTCTTCCACCCATATCTGGGAGCATTTTCTATTCAATGGCGATACAGCCTTCCTGAGAAACTATGGTTACGATGTAATGCGGGAAGCGGCCCTCTTTATGTCCGATTTCCTGGTGGAGCACCCCGGAACAGGAAAGTTGGTTACCGGGCCCTCACTTTCACCTGAAAACCGATTTGTTACACCTTCAGGCGATACAGCTGCTATTAATATGGGTCCGGCCATGGACCTACAGATTGTCTGGCATCTTTTCACATCGGTGATCGAAGCCAGCAAGCTATTGGACAAGGATGCTGAATTCAGGGATTTATTACAAGCGCAGTTGGGCCAACTGGCACCTGTGGAGATAGGCAGCGACGGCAGGATACTGGAATGGTCCGAAGAGGGCCTGGTAGAACTTGAACCCGGACACAGGCACATGTCTCATCTCTATGGTCTCTATCCTTCACCACAGTATAACTGGGCCGATAGTCCGGAGTATATGGAGGCTGCTGAGAAAGTGCTTGACTATCGCCTGAAACACGGGGGCGGACATACTGGTTGGAGCAGGGCCTGGATGATCAACTTCTATGCCCGTCTCAAGGATGCTGAACAGGCCCACTACCATGTTCAGAAGCTTTTTGAGAAATCGACACACCCCAACCTCTTTGACAACCATCCTCCCTTCCAGATTGATGGGAATTTTGGGGGGACAGCAGGGATTGCCGAGATGTTAATCCAGTCCCATGCCGGGTATGTGGAGCTACTTCCCACCCTTCCGCATGAATGGAAAAATGGCAGGGTAAGCGGACTAATGGCCCGTGGGGGATTCCAGGTGGATATGGCATGGAACCATGGCGAGCTGACTGAATTGCGGATTCTTTCAAAACTGGGCAATACTCTGGAATTGAAGTTTGAGTCCAGTGAGGCCTCCCTTATAACTACCCCTGGCCAGATAATTACCCTGGAGGATGTTCTCCGTGTAATCTAATTTGATCAGTTCTCTGGCTTAAAACTTGGGTGTCTTGGACCATGTCCCAGGTAAGGTACCACATCAAATTCATCTCCTCCTCCGGTGACTCTGGGATCGCCCGTAGCCAGTAACTGTTCCATTAATTGTGCAGAAAGTTTCTCTTTGATCGCAGCGTAGGCTGGATCGCCGGCCACGTTCACCAGTTGTTCCGGATCCTTTTTGCAATCATACAGCTCCTCGCCTGGTCTTTTCCCGAAAGCCAGATTATAAAGCTTTTGGTGCTGCAGATCCTGTTCCTGGTTCTCAACCATATAAGATTTGGTGGGACCGTTGTCGCAATCGCCCAGCCAGCAGTAGGGGATGGCGGCTTCTTTATAATTAGGGGTCCCTGATGGCCAGCGCTCTTCCTTAAAGTTCCGTATGTAGAGGTATTCATGGGTACGTATGGCACGAACCGGGTATCCTCCCATGTCCTCTTCCTGTCCGGGTACATGCCTCTCTTTTCCATGCAGGACATAGCTGCGGTTTTCTTCGTCCACAAAGCCTTCATTTGTATTTTTCAGCAGATTGGCAAAGCTCTGTCCGGTCATCACAGTAGGAATTTCCACTCCTGCAAGCTCCAGGAAAGTGGGAGCCAGGTCGGTGGTACTGATAAAATCGTCCAGCACACGACCGGGCTTTTTAATGCCGGATCCCCAACGCACGGCAAAAGGAATTCTTGCTCCGGAATCATAGTTATTGGACTTGCAACGGGGGAAGGGCATTCCATGATCACCTGTCATCACGATAATGGTATTTTCCAGCTCTCCATGCTCTTCCAGGATTTTAATGGCGCTGGCCACCAGGGTGTCAAAGCGTTGTACCTCGTAATAGTAATCGGCCACATCGCTTCGCACAATTGCATGATCGGGAAAGCATTCAAAAAGCTTGATCTTCGCCAGATCTATGCCACTCTGAGCGCCGCTTCCCCTGTCATAGGGTCTGTGCGGATCCGAAGTACCCATAAAGAAACAGAAGGGCTGGTCATCTTTACGATCTGCCATAAATGCTGCAAATCCGGTATCGGTATAGTCATGCCCTGCCGGGTGCCTGTCCCAGTTGCTGATATCGCCGGGTCCCCAGCTTTTCCGAAAGCGTCCGATCTTGTATCCTGCATCCTCCAGTAAAAGGGGATAGACTGGTGTGCTTGGATCCAGGGTGCTCCAGAGATTTGCCCCGGGACCCAGTCTCCAGTGGTACTGCCCTGTGAGGATGGCGTTCCGGGATGGGGTGCATGAGGGCGAGGAGATATAGGCGTGGTTAAAGAGAACTCCCTCCATAGCCAATCGGTCAAAGGCAGGCGTCTTTACCACCGGGTCGCCATAGGATCCTGCATGGGGCCATCCCCAGTCATCGGCAATGGCAAATAGGATATTGGGTCTTTGGGGAGGTTCCTGATTGCATCCGGTCAGGAGACCTGCTATCGTCAGTATACCATAATACAAAAAAAACTGAATTCGGAAATTTTGAGTTTTCATAACGTGTCAGTGCATTTTATTTTTTCAATTTATGTCAACAGTATAAAGAGTGAATAAATTGTCAGAGTTACTGGTAAATAAGATTTTGTCTCCTGACGCAGACCATTCTATCTTTCCCCAATTCACATAAACCCATTGTTCGTTACTTCCTGTGATTTGTCTTAGCTTTTTTGTCTTCAAATTCATTGTCCATATTCTGTTTAATCCTGAACGGTCACTGATAAAAGCAACTTCTAAGCCGTCAGGTGAATAGGTGGGTGAGTGGTCGTTCCATTGAGAGGAGATAACAGTTTTTCTACTACCGCCAGTCGCAGGAATAGAATAGATGTCAAAAACATATCCATTGGTTACTTTTTTCAGGCGGGAGAATGCGATTTCATCTCCATCTTTCGACCAACTTGGGTTGTTTAATGAACGGTCGGACACCATTGCCAAGTCAGTCAAGTCGTTGAAGTCGGATGTTATTTGGATTGCTGCACCACTGTCAGAGGGGATTTTCCAAAGATTGAATTCCCTACCCCCTGCTTTGTCGGATAAGAATGCAATCCAATTCCCGTCTGGAGACCAAGTTGATAGAAAATTGAATGAGTTTCCATCTGTTAATCTCTTTGTCGTACTGTCCTGAATGTTGTAAATAGCAATATGGGTAGGCGTGTATCCTACCCAAGGTTGTGCCTCTCCATTGT
>JAUVIT010000030.1 GCA_030592605.1 Bacteroidota bacterium | reverse complement strand
GATGCATCCGCCTCCGCCTCCACCGGCTCCAGCCCCGTTAACAGGGGGGCCCGACACGTCATCCGCATCTGCATAGATTCCGCCACCATTCCCTAAAATCGTATCAGCTATAATCACCACAATACCGCCCCCGTTACCACCATCTGAGCTAGTGGTTGAAGCTGTATTAGTACCACTTCCTCCGCCACCGCCAAAGAAAATCCGGTCACTCCGGTCTGTATTATTATTAATATAGTACCATCCGTTTCGGCCCAGATCAAAACCACCCCCTCCGCCAGTAAGCGAATCTCCGGGACTACATGTGGTGGACTGCTCTCCTCCCTGTACTCCCGCCGAGTAGTTGGAACCACCACCACCACCCGCCAGCAGCCCGTTACCGCCACCTCCGCCATTAATATTGGAGCCTTTTCCCCGATAATAGTGAAAGCTTGTATCGGTTATCCCTTCACCTTTCAAACCAGCCCATAACTCTTCATTCAGGTAGAAATAGCTCATGGTATCCCCATCTAAACAGCCAGCCGTATACTCTGTATCCATGCTTCCCGGAGCACCTTTGAAACCGTCTCCGGAAACATCAATATCCCCATCCAGTCTGAGTACCCCATGCACAAAGAGGGTTACCACACCCCCTGTTCCGGTCAAAGGATTCCATGAAGGAGCAGACAAGCCGGTTGCGGTCACACGGGCATATCGATAAGAGCGGACCCTGATCAACTGTGCCATCTCTCCTGCTCCCATGGGTCGGATACCAGGATTTACTGTTGCATTAAGTACTATCGTATTACCGATCACCTCCTCAATGATCAAAAAGGCATATCTTCCCGTATTCCTTGGATTCTGGGCATCTTGACCTGGAACGGAGGGCCCGTCAAAAATTGTGGTAACCTCGGCGCCTTTCACACAATAAAGCATAACCGTATCACCCACTCCAAAAGCAGCAGAACTTGCAACTACCACCGAATCCACATTGTTATTATCGTCACTAAGTATACTGGTGATTGAGGTATAATCGTTAATGACTCCGCTAATAGGAGTATATGACTGGGAATGTGCCTGCTGAAAAGCAAAGCCCGTTAACAAAACAACCAGGTATATGGTTCTTTTCAAGTTCAAGTCAGGGTTTCTATGGCAATCAAAGCGAAATATAACAAAAAAATTAGATGAACCTTATCTTTTTTCTACGGATTCAGGGAGTTCTACGTGGAAGGTGGTTCCCTGATGCAACACAGTATCGTACCAGATTCGCCCCCCCAGGGACCTGATAATATTATAGGTAATGGCCAGGCCCATTCCCATTCCACCCGACTTGGTTGTGAAATTGGGCTGGAACAGCTTTTCACGTATCTCCTCTGGTATTCCTTTTCCATTATCGCTGATGGAGATCTTCACCATCTTATGAACGTCAGTCTCCAGGTTGATATTAATTACTCCCTCTCTCCCCTCAGGGATGGATTGAAGTCCATTTTTCACCAGGTTGATAAGGACCCGCATTAACTGTTCCTTATCGGCCATCACAAAGACCTTTTGATGGTCCCCCATATCCAGATGGATGTTGGCTTTGTCTGTGGTTTCAAATAGTTGCTGAAGGCTGTTCAGCTTGGAAACCAGGTTGATCCTTGTGTTTCTGGCACTGGGCATTTTGGCAAAATCAGAAAACTCACGGGCGATGGCCGACAGGGAATCGATCTGTTCAATAAGGGTTGCAGAAATCCTGTTCACCATCTCGGGATCGTCCTTGTCTTCTGCAATGGTGCGCTGAAGATGCTGCACATTGAGCTTCATGGGTGTCAGTGGATTCTTGATCTCATGGGCAATCTGCTTGGCCATTTCGCGCCAGGCTGACTCGCGTTCCGATTGAGCAAGCAATCCCGCGCTTCGTTCCAGTTCCTGCACCATATAATTGTATTCCTCCACCAGTCCCCTTATCTCATCATTGCGCTCGTATTGGATCATCTCATTCTTCTGACTCAGGCTCACCTGGGCTATGCGGTTCTGAATTATCCGCAAAGGTTGTGTAATCCTGTCGGCCAGAAATACACTCACCAACAGAATAAGCAGAATCAGGATCATATAGACATTTATCACAGCCACCACCAGGTTGGTCACATCCCTTGTCAGGGCTCCCGACTGAGTAAAATAAGGCAGGTTCAAATAGGCCAGGAACTGATTCTCACTATTCATCAAGGGCACATAGGCCGAGATATATTTCATCTTTCCAATATGCTCATTATGAATATATTCAGATGCATTTTCCTGGGAAAAATTTTCGTAAACCAGCCGGTTCATCCGGTAGCTGAGCAACTGCCTGTCAAAGATCTCAGCACGGGAGGTGGCCAAGAGATTGCCTTCCTCGGTATAGAGGTTGATATCGGTATAAAATACATTGGAAAACTTCCTCAACAACTCATCCAGGTTATAATAAGAGTCGGACGACCAATTTTCCAGATCTTCTTCAAATTCAAGTTTATGAACCAGCTCGATATAAACGGAACGCATGATGTTTCGCAGGTTATCATTGTGCTTGACCTGGTATTGTTGAATAATAAAATAGATGGTTCCGGAGCAGATCAATACAAAAGCGAGAAAGAGAATTCCCACCAGCGAATTTTGAATCCTGTTTTTAAAACTCCAGTTTACATTGGGCCGTTTACGAATTGTGATGATGGAATAGCCCAGTGCAGCTAAAAGAAAGTTAAAGGCAAAGATATAGGAGAAGAATATAAGATAGTCGATCAGCGTTATGGAGGGACTCCCCACGATGATGGTATTCTGATCATCCACATTGTAGATACTATGGTTGAAACCGTCCAAAGTGATGGTCTCAAATTCATACTCCCTGCTGGTATAATGAGTGCTGTTGGTCCTGTATGGAAAATCCCCGCTCTGGGTAAAAAGCTCCCCACCGTTATACCTGGCAAATGAAAAACGGGAACTTGTAAATGAGCTATAATTTTTATCCAGCAGCAACTCGGGATAACCCAGTTCTTCGGAGAAAATTTTTGAGTTGAGCTCAATATAGACCCTGTGTTCGCTCTCGGCACGGTAGTACGGGATCGAAGCCAGATAAGAGATCCTGCCATTCAGGTTATCCAGAAAATAGAAATCGCTCCCGGATATCTCTAATCCGCTTTCCAGAATCATTTCATCAAAGAAGGTATAGCAGTGTTCCCAAGTATCATCGGGAGGTTCAAGATAAACGTTATCATCAGGCCGGCAAACGGCTACCTGTATATCGTATTTGCTCCAGTAACCTGACAGGTAGTTGCGCCTCAACCTATCCACCACCCGTTCAATGGGAATATTGTCCTGGTTTAGGTAACGTGCAAATACCGAGTCGTTTCGTATGGCCATGGACATTTCACTAAAGAGCATTTCGGCTACCGGATCATGTTCCGAGGAGAGCTTAACCAACTCCACTTCCCGCTTGAGTTCCACATTGATGCGGTTGTTCTCCTGGAGGCGAAAGGTCATAAAGATTGAGATAAAAAGGACCAGGATAGTAAAACGTGAAAAGGGGATTCGTACTGTCTGGTGATGCCTGATATAGATCTGACTGCTCAAAAAAAGCAAAAGGGCTATCCAGCCCGGCCAGGAGCTCTGTATACCCGGGAAAAGCATAGCTGCCAGAAAGGTCAGAGTAATGGCAACAGATCCATATAGCAAGGGTCTCCAGGGCGATCCCGATAGCAGAACAAGCGCTTTGTCAAGGGTCAGACCCAACAAAAGAAACCACATAAGGATCACGGACAAGCCCACCACCGTTGAGCCGGTAAAGGAGGTTACCCGGTGAGCTTCAAAAGAGATGCTTGAATCCAGCACCAGGATACGGATCAGCTGTTCTATCACCAGGAAAATCAAGGTAGCGGCCACAAACAATAGGGTTGCAGTCCCTCTTCTCCAGCGTTCCGATCCAATCTCCTCCAGATTTCCAAAAAGATAATAAAGTCCCCCCAGAAGCAGGGCCGAAACAGAACTTACCAGCAGGGCCCCCAGGGATGGGAAAAAGCGGTTGGCAAATATTTCGGGTTGGAACAGATCCGTATCGGTAAGCAGAGCAGGAAAGGAGTATTTGAATATGGCCACAACACTTCCTACAATCAGAATGGTAATAATACCGAGCCAAAGGTACCTGCGCCGATGTGAGGAACGTTTTAATACAGAACAGCATCCCATAAAAAATAGCAGCAGGGAAATCAGCAGGCTGGATATGGCCAGCACCTTCAATCCTGCCGACCGGGGTCCTGCCTCTGAAAAATCGAGGGAAAACAAATAGTCACCTGCATCATTATAGACCGGCTCGGATCCATTGGCCTCAATAAACTCAATACCCACTGCTGGATCAAGTTTGAAATCCCGCTGAAATCCGCTAAATAAGAACTCATTCTGTAAGGGGTAACGGGTCTTCACCTCGATCATCCCCACCAGTTGGCCCTTATCAAAAGGCTGAATAACAGTGGTGTAATATGCATTTCTCAGGGAGATAAAAGGCCTGTTCATTCGTGGTCTCCACTGCTCTGCTACGGGTACAGTATTATCGGACCAGTATTTCAGGATCCCCTGATCGTAGTAGAAAATAAAGATTCCCTCCTTGGTAGCCAGCTCCTGGTAATCTATGGATTTTTTGTCAAGCAATCCGGTTGGGGTATCACTTTCCAGCAGAGTCTCCAGCTCCCTGAACTCTGCTTTCAAGAGCTGCTCCTTCTTGTGCAAGGTCTTTTCAAATTTCCGCTTGTCGTTCTGAGAATAGCTTCCCTCCCTGGAAAGTGTGGCCGAAATGATTCCCACAACCATAAAAACTGAGGCTGCCAGCAGCAGGATAAATCTGGGATATGTAGGTTGATCAGGCATGGTGGTAGGGTTCTCCTTTTAAAATGGTATAGGCCCTATAGAGTTGCTCCATAAAAATCACCCGCACCAATTGGTGGGAGAAGGTCAGTTTTGAGAGAGAGAGCTTTGCATCAGCCCTCTTATATACCTCTTCTGAAAATCCATAGGGTCCGCCAATAACAAACAACAGGCGATTCACCCTGCCCTCCAATCCATTCAGGTACTCAGCAAAAGAAATGGAATGAAACTCCTGGCCACGCTCATCCAAAAGGATCATATAATCGCCTGGCTTCAAGCGTTTCAGTATCAACTTTCCTTCCTTCTCCTGTACCTCTTTCATGGTCATATTCCGGGTATTTTTCAGATCAGGAAGCGTCTCAATCTGGAATGGAACGTATCTGATTACTCGTTTCCTGAAAAGCTCCACACCCTCCCTTATAAAAGGGTCCTTTGTTTTTCCGCTTTCAATGAGTGTGATGCGCATAAAGGATAAATCGACAGGTTTTTTGTATCTTGCAAGGACCTAATAATTGGCCCAATAGTTGCGGTTAGATACAAACATACTTGATATTTAGATAAAGTGAAACAGAGGATATTAACTATTTTATTGGTGAACATGCTGGTTCTTCCACAAGTTTTGAGCCAGACTGTTCCGGCCGGCCTTTCTAAAGCCATTGGCCAGGGAGATGCTACTGCCATGTCGGCGTGGTTTCATCAGAGCCTTGAGATGTCCATACTGGAAGAGGAGTATGAAACAAGTAAAAACCAGGCATCCAGAATCCTGGAGAGTTTTTTTAAAACCCATACCCCCACCGGTTTCAGTATCTCTTTTGAAGGAACCAAGGAGCAATCCAAATATGCCATAGGAAGTCTGACTACCTCAAATGGCAACTTCAGGGTCAATATGTTTTTTCTCAACAAAGAAGGAAAACATTTGATCTACTACCTGAGCATAGAAAAAGAGTCTCAATATGACATCACTCCACAACCTTGATTCAAGCATAGACCAATGGTTCAGGGAAGACATCGGGGAGGGGGATCATACTACTTTCAGTACCATTCCATCTGATGCTGCCGGATCGGCAATACTGATGGTGAAGGAGGCTGGGATCCTGGCCGGACTCGATGTAGCCCGGCGGATTTTTCACCGCTTTGATCCAGAAATCGAGCTAGTCCCCCTGATGGAAGATGCTTGTGTCATTTCACCGGGCGACGTGGTGTTCCGGGTTACAGGGAAGGTACATACGATATTACAGTGCGAAAGACTGATTCTGAATGTGATGCAGAGAATGAGCGGCATTGCCACGACCACTAATATCTATGTTCGTCTGTTGGAAGGGACCGGAACAAAGATCCTTGACACCAGGAAAACAACACCCGGTATGCGCTTCCTTGAAAAGGAGGCCGTCCGACTGGGTGGAGGAGTGAATCATCGTTTCGGACTCTACGATATGATCATGATCAAGGACAACCATATCGATTTCGCCGGAGGCATCAGTAAGGCCATAGATGAATGCAGGACCTATCTGAAAAATCAAGAACTTGATCTTGAGATAGTGGTGGAAGCACGCTCCCTGGATGATGTTGAGGTGATACTTTCCAAGGGAGGTGTCCGCAGAATATTGCTTGATAACTTTTCCCTGGAAATGACCAGAGAAGCCGTCCGGCAAATCAAACACCGGGTTGAGACAGAATCGTCGGGTGGCATTATCATGGAGACAATTCGCAGCTACGCCGAATGCGGGGTGGATTATATTTCAGTGGGAGCCCTCACCCATCAAATCAAGAGCCTGGATCTTAGCCTGAAAGCAGATTTTTAGAGATGGCAAACTGGAGCGATAGGAAGCTTGATCATAATAAACTGATCTTTTTTACCAATTACAATAGCAGAAAAGCCCGGGAGATTCAGAACAGATCCGGGGTGGCAGGTACCGTCTGCATGATCGGATTGAGTATAGCCTGAATGATGAAGGGTGGAGCCGTATCAGACTTGCCCCTTAAGCTTCTCTATCTGAGCCTCCAGCACTGCAATTTTTCCTTCTGCATCGCTCATCTTCTGCTGCTCCTTCTCCACCACCTGCGCCGGCGCATTCTGAACAAAACGTTCATTGCTCATCTTCTTTTGAACACTAAGCAAGAAACCCTGGGTATAGGCCAATTCTTCCTCCAGCTTCTTCAGTTCCTCACCAGCATCGACCATGCTGCCCACGGGGACGAAATACTCCACGTTCTTCACAATAAAGGATACCGCACCCTCTGGTTCCTCCGTAATCAAAGCCACGTCAGACAGATTGGCCAACTTGATGATCACCGGCTCCAGGTACTTCCTGTACTTACTGTCTTTGGATGAACGTACCATTAGTTTCAGGACCTCCTTCTGGGCAATGTTCTTCTCATTACGAATGAACCGGATGGAAGTGATCACCTCCTTGATTTCTTCGAAGTGCCTGCGCAGTTTTTTGTCGTAGCTTTCCGGTGTGGGCATAAGCGAAACCATCAGGCTCTCGGCCGGCTTTCGCTCCATGATCAGCTGCCAGATTTCCTCGGTGATAAAGGGCATAAAAGGATGAAGCATGTGCATCAGCCCATCAATGAATCCCAGGGTGGCCTCATAGCTAGCCCGGTCTATAGGTTTCTGGTAGGCCGGCTTGACGGTTTCCAGGTACCAGGAGCTGAACTCATCCCAGAACAATTTGTAGATAATCATCAGTGCATCGCTCACCCGGTACTTAAGAAATTGGTCCTCTACCTTAATAAAGGCCCTGTTCATCTGGGTCTCGAACCATTGTACTGCTTCGGCCGAATGTGCTGGCTGTTCCAGGCCAGGATCAACCTCCCAGCCCTTCACCAGTCGAAATGCGTTCCATATCTTATTACTGAAGTTCCTTCCCTGCTCGGTGAGGCTCTCATCAAAAAGAAGATCATTGCCGGCAGGTGAACAGAAGAGCATGCCCACCCTGACACCATCGGCACTGTATTTTTTCATCAGTTCAATGGGGTCGGGGGAGTTGCCCAGCGATTTGGACATCTTCCTTCTTTTGTGGTCGCGAACGATCCCGGTAAGATAAACCGAATCGAAGGGTTTTTCATTCCGGTATTCATACCCGGCAATGATCATTCGGGCCACCCAGAAGAACAGGATCTCCGGAGCAGTCACCAGGTCGTTGGTAGGATAGTAGTAGTTAATATCTTCATTGTCGGGATGGCGAATGCCATCAAAGACCGAGATGGGCCATAACCAGGAAGAGAACCAGGTATCCAGTACATCCTCATCCTGATGCAGATCCTCAGTTTTCAGCTGACTGTTGCCACTACGCTCACGGGCAAGTTCAAGCGCTTCCTCCATGGATTCGGCCACCACGTAATCCATAGGTCCTTCTCCATAGAAATAGGCCGGAATGCGATGTCCCCACCAGAGCTGTCGGGAGATGCACCAGTCCTTCACATTCTCCATCCAGTGACGATAGGTATTCTTGAACTTGGCGGGCTGAAGCTGCACATCATCGTTCATAACATGCTCCAGCGCCGGTGCTCCCAGGTCCTTCATCCTCAGGAACCATTGCAGACTCAGCTTGGGTTCGATTACCGCATCGGTTCGCTCCGAGAAGCCCACCTTATTCATATAGTCCTCTGTCTTAACCAGGTTTCCTGCTTCCTCAAGCATGGGAACAATCAACTTCCTTGCTTTAAATCGATCCTCACCCACCAGTACCCGGGCCGCCTCATTCAGAGTGCCGTCGTCATTAAAAATATCGATGGATTCCAGGTTGTGTTTTAATCCCAGTTCATAGTCATTAATATCATGCGCAGGAGTTATCTTCAGTGCTCCGGTACCAAACTCCCGGTCCACATACTCATCCACGATAATGGGAACAGAACGGTTCACCAGTGGTACCAGTACCTTCTTGCCGTGAAATTTACTAAAGCGCTCATCCTCCGGATGCACACATACCGCGGTATCGCCCAGAATGGTCTCGGGACGGGTGGTGGCAATGGTGATAAATTCTTCTTCTCCCTCCACCTGGTATCTGAGATAGTATAACTTGGAGGCCACCTCTTTGTGATTAACCTCTTCGTCGGACACAGCTGTGAGAGCCTGGGGGTCCCAGTTTACCATTCTCACACCCCGGTATATCAAACCTTTATTAAAGAGATCCACAAACACTTTGATCACACTCTCCGATAAAGCCTCATCCATGGTAAAACAGGTCCGGTCCCAGTCGCAGGAGGCCCCTAACTTCTTCAGCTGCTCCAGGATGATGCCCCCATGTTTGTGGGTCCAATCCCAGGCATGTTTCACGAAGGCCTCCCGGCTCAGATCACTTTTTTTGATCCCCTCCGCGGCCAGCTTACTCACCACTCTGGCTTCGGTGGCAATGGAAGCATGGTCTGTTCCGGGAACCCAGAGGGCGTTTTTTCCCTGCATACGTGCCCGGCGGATCAATACATCCTGCAGGGTATTATTAAGCATATGTCCCATATGCAAAACACCAGTAACATTAGGTGGCGGGATCACAATACAGTAAGGTTCACGCTGGTCGGGAGTGCTCCTGAAGAAGCCATTTTCCATCCAGTAGGAGTACCATTTATCCTCCACGCTGGCGGGATCATATTTTGATGGAATATTCATGCCCGCAAAAGTAGTAAAAAAATGGTGTTGTGATGATCCAGGGCTACGTTCACCGGCCCTAATTCACTATTGACCGATTTTATGCTTTTTTTAAATCTGAAAACTAAAAAAACTAAAAAAGTTTTCATATACTTGCCGAAAATTTGATAAGAAGTGGAAGTCAGAGAAAGAATCCTAGTTGAATCGGGTATGCTGTTTGGAAAGTACGGAATCAAAAGCATGACCATGGACTCGCTTGCCGAAGAAATGGGAATCTCCAAGCGGACCATATATGAACGCTTTAAAGACAAAGACACGCTTCTGCTGGAGGTGATCAGGTACTACAAAAACCAGACATCGGAGGAGGCTCACAAGCTGATCGATCAATCGGACAATGCCATTGAGGCGCTCTTCCGCATTATTAAAATGACCATCGGGCAAATGCAGCGAATGAGTCCTGCATTTTTTCATGATTTCAAAAAATATCATCAGAAGGTTTTTAAGCAATTCTCAGATCCTGGTGAAATTCGTGATTACAGTATGACCAGGAAATTGCTGGAGACCGGAATTAAGCAGGAGGTATTCAGGGACGACTTCAACATCGATATCGTTAACCAAACCATCCATGCACTCTTTGACCTTTTCGGTCATGACAGCACCATGGTCGATGCCGGTTTCCACAGGAAAGAGATGTTCGACCATATACTTGTTCCCTTCTTCAGGGGAATATCTACTAAAAAGGGGCGAAAGCTCCTGGCAGATTGCAAAACAATTTTGGAATAAAACAATTCGAGATATGAAAAACAGAAAGATCATCATTCTATTTACACTGATACTCTCCATGGGCCTGTTTTCCCATGGTCTTAGCCAGGAACCAGCTGATAAACTGGTACTGAACCTGCAG
>JAUVIT010000181.1 GCA_030592605.1 Bacteroidota bacterium | reverse complement strand
TTTGGAAAAAGACTGTATTGCTTAGCCAGCCGTTTCATTTCACCCCAATTCATCCAAAGCGCTTTCGATCCATTTATGCGCAAGTGAGCGATAATAAAGACCAGGAAACCAACAAGTTGTCCAAAAATTGCTCCACTTATCAGACCGGCTGCTCCGGCAATCATCACTCCCAATCCAAGCTTTAACAGGGAATTGGAGACACTCTGTCCAATATTAGCACCGGTAATCAATTTGTAACGTTTTTGCCGGTTAGAGAAGTTCCGAAGGGAGGTGAACCATCCGACCATCAGGGTGGAGAGGGGAATAAAATAGAGCCAGACAGAGATCTCCTCACTGCCCAACCAGTTGCAGATCAAACCATTCATCGATACTATAATCACAAGCAACAGGAGGCTAACAACAACACTGATCAGACCTGAAAGTCCCAGCAGGTTGACGGATTCTCTCTCACTTTTTGGAAGCAAGATGGCCAATTCATACTTGGCAGTTGAGAAGATCACCGTGATATTCAGGATATTCATATACAGGCCAAACACCCCGAAATCCTCTTCGGTATAAATGCGACTCAATATGATATAGATGAGCACTGAAAATGCCTGGGCAAGGGAGGTTCCGGAGATCAGTGTGGCCACGTTCCTGAAGAACTCACTGTTCCAGATAGTACGAAAAGCCCGAATCATACTCAAAAATAGAAATTAAACTGCAATTATGTCAGGAATTGCCCACAGCTATTCAATGGCATGTCTTTTGACTCCATCCATATGATAAAATCATATATATTTGACGCAAATTAGAAATGAGATGAGAGCTATGAGGTCATCCAATCCTGCGATGACAGGAAAAATTTTCGAGAAGGCCGGTACTGCTGTCGAAGGAAGCAGTACTATGACAATTAATGGAACCATCAATAAAATTGGGATAATGCTGCTTTTGGTAATTGCAGCTGCAGCTTATACATGGAATATAGTGATGGGTGCTGATCCGGGCCGGGCCAGTACCCTGGCGATGGTGGGAGCCATCGGGGGCTTTATTATGGCCCTGCTTACCATTTTCCGGCCCCGGTCAGCCGCCATTACAGCACCAATTTATGCCATTCTGGAAGGACTCTTCCTGGGTGCGATCAGTGCTATTATCAATGCCCGGTATCCCGGCGTGGCATTCCAGGCGGTTCTTCTAACCATAGGCACCCTGTTTACCATGCTGTTTCTTTACCGGTCTGGCCGTATACGTGCCACTCCAAAGTTCCGGCGAGGGGTAATGATGGCCACGGGAGCTGTTTTTTTCGCCTATTTGATAAGCTGGATCATGAGTATGTTCGGCATGTCCATGGGTTTTATGCATTCGGCCGGACCCCTGGGCATCCTGATCAACCTGGTGATTATTGTGATTGCAGCCCTGAATCTGATCATGGATTTCGATTTCATTGAGAAGGGTTCGCAGATGGGGGCCCCGAAGTATATGGAGTGGTACGGAGCCTTCGGACTGATGGTCACATTGATCTGGCTCTATATTGAGTTTTTGAGGCTATTATCAAGGTTCTCAAGCAGAAGTTAAAAATACACGAATAAGGTGAGCGAACTAGAACAATATTTTGAGCCCTTCAGGGAAAAGATCATCGGGAACGATGCCACTTTTGAGTCGCCCTATGGTACCAAAAAGATTCTCTATGGCGACTGGATTGCCAGCGGTAGGCTATACGAGCCCATTGAACAGAAGCTTCAGACCCAATTCGGTCCCTATGTGGCCAATACGCATACGGAGACCACCCTGACTGGCACCCTGATGACCAAGGCCTATCACAGGTCTCATCAGCTGATCAAGGAGCATGTGAATGCCGGTCCCAATGATGTGATCATTACGGCCGGGTACGGAATGACTGCGGTGATTAATAAGCTGATGCGGATCCTGAGTCTGAAAGGCTGCGGGGGCAGCGGTCAGGACTGTGTAAAGAAAGGCGACCGTCCGGTGGTGTTTCTTACCCATATGGAGCACCATTCCAATCACACCTCCTGGTTTGAAACCATTGCCGATGTGGTGATGATCGAGCCCAACGAGCACTTAAGGGTGGATCTGGATGATCTGAAGGCCAAACTGGAGCTTTACAAGGACCGAAAATTTAAAATTGGTTCATTTACCGCATGCTCCAATGTAACCGGTGTAAATACACCCTATTACAAAATGGCCAAGCTGATGCATGAGTTCGGGGGTATTGTACTAATAGATTATGCAGCCAGTGCACCCTATATGGAAATGAATATGCATCCCGAGGATCCTATGGAAAAGCTGGATGCCATTTTCTTTTCCCCCCACAAGTTCCTGGGCGGACCCGGAGCATCTGGAGTACTGATCTTCGACAAAGCGATGTATACCGCAGAGGTTCCTGATAACCCTGGAGGTGGCACGGTGGACTGGACCAATCCATGGGGAAGATACAAGTACGTGGATGATATCGAGGTAAGGGAAGATGGCGGAACACCCGGTTTCCTTCAATCCATTAAAGCAGCCCTGGCCATAGAACTAAAGATGCAAATGGGTGTGGAGAATATTTTAAGACGCGAAGAAGAGCTGCTGAATATAGCACTGCCCGGACTCCGGGAGATTGCTGGAATTGAGATTCTGGCCAATAATGTGAACGACCGGCTGGGTGTGATCTCTTTTTATCACCCTGCCATCCATTTCAATCTCTTTGTGAAACTACTCAATGACCGGTTTGGTGTGCAGACCAGGGGTGGATGCGCCTGTGCAGGCACCTACGGGCACTTCCTGCTGGAGGTAAGCTACGACCAGAGCCAGGAGATCACAGAGAAAATCAATACTGGCGATCTAAGTGAGAAGCCCGGCTGGGTGAGGTGGTCCTTGCATCCTACCATGACAGACGAGGATGTACGTCAGATTCTTTATGCCATCCGGGAAGTGACCATTCACCATGCTGAATGGATCAAAGATTATATCTATCTTTCAAAGAAGAACGAATTCATCCATCACAGCCATCAGAATCATTCGCCAGAGGATGAGATCATGAGCGATTGGTTCAAACTTTAAACTGCAGAAACTGTTCTTATTATGCGTATTGTAGCGGTCCAAAATAGAAAAGATGAAAAGGCTTTCCTTGATTTTCCCAGGAAGTTGTACCGCAATGATCCCAACTATGTGGTCCAGTTTGACAAGGAGATCAGGAGTGCTTTCGACCGAAATATCAATCCCTACTTCAAGCATGGTGAAGCTGTCCGTTGGATCGCCCTGAATGACCGGGGTGAAACAGTGGGCCGGATTGCCGCCTTTTATAACACTCATAAGGATGAAGCGGATTATGTCCGGAATGGAGGATGTGGTTTTTTTGAAACCATAGACGATCAGCAGGTGGCTTTCCTGCTTTTTGATACAGCTAAAGCGTGGCTGCAGGAGAACGGTTATGAATCCATGACCGGCCCCATTAATTTCGGGGAGAATGACACCAACTGGGGCTGCCTGGTCCAGGGATTTGTCCCCCAGGCCCTGGGAATGACCTATAACCTGCCTTACTATAAAGAATTATTTGAAAGCTATGGATTTCAGCTCTATTACAGGCAGTTGGGATTTCACCTGGACCTGCAGAAACCCTTTCCGGAACGTTTCTGGAAGATTGCCGAGTGGATCAACAAAAGGAAGGGCTTTACATACAAACACTTTGAGATGAAAAAGGCCGCCAAGTTTGTTGATGATACGGTCTCCATCTACAACCAGGCATGGAGCCAACTCAGGAAGGATTTTACACCCATGGATCCAGCCTCCCTCTACGATGAATTGAGGAAGATTAAGATGATCATAGATCAGGAGATGATCTGGTATGCCTACCACGATGATGAACCCATCGCCTTTTTTATGGTGATCCCGGATGCCAACCAGATTTTCAGGCACCTGAACGGCAAGCTCCACCTGGTTAACAAGCTGAGATTCCTCAACTACAAAAGAAAAAACACCATTACCAGGGCCCGGGGAACCGCTGCCGGTGTGATCCCCAAATTCCAGAATTCGGGGGTGGAGTCAGGGGTTTTTTACCAGCTGAAACAGGTGATGGATCTCAAACCCCACTATACAGAGTATGAACTCTCATGGGTGGGTGACTTCAATCCCAAAATGATTTCACTCTACCAGGCAACGGGTGCCACTCATGTTAAAACTCACCACACCTACAGGTATCTTTTCGACCGGGAACTACCCTTCCAAAGATTTATGGAAGATGCTGTGGATGAGTCAAAACTTCCTGAAAATGTTTTGAAGTTGTAACAAACATTTCTATCTTTGCATTCCGTTTTGAAAAAAGCGTAGCTATTGAAAACAACAATAAGATGAACCGAAGCTGCATGTGGCAGATGAAATAAACAAGGACACATGAAAAAAGATATACATCCAAAGAACTACAGGCTTGTTGCATTCAAGGACATGTCCAACGAATTCACCTTTGTAACAAAATCTACAGCTCCCTCAAAAGAGACTATAAAACTGGAAGATGGAGTTGAATATCCGCTGATCAAACTTGAAATTTCAAGTACCTCACACCCTTTCTATACCGGTAAGATGAAACTGGTCGATACAGCCGGACGTGTGGATAAGTTTATGAACCGCTACAAGACTCACCTGGATAAAAAGAAAAATTAGCAGGATTTTACATGCTGATTGAAAGCCATTCCACGCAGGGATGGCTTTTTTTTTTACTTTTAAATAAAAAAGATGGCGATGATCCTGTTCGATGATCACTCCTGGGATATGCTCTTACCTCTCACTTTTACCCGGCCAGTTTCGGCACTCAGGGTAGGAATCATGACCATTGCAGAAAAATGGGAACATGATCTTGAAAGCATATCAACACCTCTTACAAGGGAATACCTGCAAGGCAAGTTCCCATGCGAGGCTTCAGGTGATAAGCTCTATATCAATAGTTCCCTGCTTCCCGACAAGGGAGTCCTCGAAGCCATTCAGAAGCTGAAGCTTAACCAGGCCCTTGTAAAGGAAAATGTTTTTCTGGCTGTGCGTAGCAAGGAAGGTGACTGTGACTCTTTTAAGGCTGAAAACTGG
>JAUVIT010000326.1 GCA_030592605.1 Bacteroidota bacterium | reverse complement strand
TTTTCCTGCAAGTCGTAGATCAGCGATGTAAATTGCTCACGGTCGAGGTTCACATCAATTGCCGAAAGCTCCAGAGAAGTGAACAGGCGTTCCATATAGTCTTCCAGCCAGAGGAGGATGCCGTTCCTGCATCGGAAAAAATCAAAAACACCATAACCCCTCTGAAAAATCAGGTCTGAAACATGAAATTGTAAATCCTGGTAGCGGACCAGGTCGCCATTGAAATAGCAATAATTGCCTTGGTTCATAAAATCAAAAGTAGCGACTTTTTTGCAGCTTCACCTGGCATGTTTTCTGGAAGCATGCAAAAAGCCCCCTGAATAGAGGGCTTTTAGTATTTTTCACATGACCATTTTTTTAAGTATGGCTTCAAACCTGGGTTCATTTCTGATAAGTTCAAAATTCGGGTTGAACTTCATATCAGCAACAGAACTTTCACGCACTTCAAATGATCTCTCGAGATAATACAGGGCCTGTTGGGAATTATTGTATTGAATACCAGCCGCTGATTTTATCATTTTCACACCATAAACAATAAGATTTACTTCAAGAATAAAAGATATCCCAAATAAGTTTCCTTTTGTGAAACTATTGTGTAATTTTACACCGGACTTGATGAAAGTACATTTGATTAAACAAGAGACCATCAACAAATATGTCGTTAACAATGCTCAAAGCAGAAATTCATTTAATCTTTGGGCTGGTATCTTAAAAAATGCAGACTGGAATGTACCTCAGGATATAGTAGGTACATATGGCTCTGCAGATATTCTAGGTAAAGGAACAGAACGTGTTGTCTTTAATATTGGAGGAAATAAGTACAGGATGATTTGCAGATTTCACTTCGGTGATAAACGAGTTCACTTATTTGTGAAATGGATAGGAACCCATTCTGAATATGCAATACTATGCAAGGAACGAAAACAATATAGCATCTCAAATTATTGATGTTGTACTAATTGAACCACTCAATGAAAGAACTGAAATACATAATTATAAAAACAGAGATGCAATATGATCGATATTGCCATATCCTGGAAAAGCTTGTTATTCAGGATAGGATGTATCTGGCAGATGAAATTGATCTGCTCACCTTACTTATTGAGAAGTGGGACTCCGAAAATAACAGCTTCCATGAACTGAACCCGATAGAGTTAATCAAAGCCTTGATGACAGAGAATCAATTGAGAGCAAAGGATCTCGTAGAGATACTTGGATTGTCAAAAGGCACCGTTTCAAAAATACTAAATTATCAAAAGGGCCTCTCCAAAGGAAGCATACGCACACTGGCACAACACTTTAAAGTCGCCCAGGAAGCCTTTAATAAATCATACGAATTAGCAAGCAGGGAAAAGAATATCATTCAGAAAGCCTCATAAAAGGTAATCATACGAACAACCTTTCTACACTTAAACTCGTGCCAGAATTGGGAAAGTTTGTTGGGGCTATCAGGCATTCAGGGTGAGATTGGTTAACTGCAAGTTAGCTCCTAATTGCATATGAGTCAAATAGGACCTACTAAGACTACTTTAGAAAATTAGTAGCTTTGAGTCCCTCTCAAGCAGGGGTATGACCGGAATGATTCAAATAAGAAGTATGAGAAGTTGGAGATTGGTGCTGACTGCCCTGTTGGGAATGTTATGGTCGGACATGCAGATCATTGCGGGGACCACGCGTGTGGAGCCCTCTATGGAACATGAGCACATCGTGAAAATTCTGAATGCTGCACAGGCGGGCGATACGGTGCTCTTTGCAAAAGGGAGTTACAGCGGGGCCTACCGGCTGGAGAATGTACATGGAGGAGTGAACCTTCCCATAGTGATTCGCGGGGTCACTTCAGAGCAAAGCATTATCGACGGGGATACGAAGCCTGGAATAGGCCTTCAGCATCAGGCATTCATCCTGGAAGGGTGCTCCTGGATCGTTATCGAACAATTTACCATCAAAAATTGCTGGACCGATCTGGTCCTGGCGGAGAACACCTCCTACTTCTCCCTGCGCTTATGTGATCTCCATGGCGGGAAAAGGGCCCTGTTTGCAAAGGGCCGGGACAGTCACCACCTCCTGGTGGAACAGTGCAACTGGCAACAGGATGAGCGGGTGTGGACCCATGCAGATGGCTATTCATGGGATGAAGTTCACCACGGGATTCACAAACACTATAACGGCAGTCTATTCCAGGGCAGCAAAATAAGCGGTGGCTTTGTGCTGCGCGACAACCAGATCCGCAACACATTCAATGCCTTCCGGCTATCACAGATCGATGATGGTACCAGCGATCCCCTGGCCTGCACCAACGGGGAAATCTACCGGAACACCATTCATAACACATCCGACAATGTGCTGGAGCCTGAGGTACATGCCCTTAACCTCCACTTCTATCACAACACCATGGTCAATGGCCATGCTTTTGTCTCCATTACCGAGGTACAGGGCGGGGAAATTTACATCTATGGCAACACCGCTATAAGCATGCCTGACTCAGAGGACGGATGGACCATCTTTAAAATTTCCAGCGGAAGGGACTCACTCAAGCGACCCCTGTATATCTTTAACAACAGCTGGCAGGTGGACTTCGATATGATAGGGAGTCCAAGGAATGTCTGGGAGAACAGTCACATCCGGCATTTCAATAATGCATGCGTTTCGGTGGCTTCTGACAGTTTTGGAATATACAATATCGGGGACGACAACCGCTTCGATTACGACTGCTCCAATGTGCCCTTCCCGGCACTGCTCACCTCTAAGGGTTTTGAGAAAAAGGGAATGGTTGCCGATCCCATGTTTCGTGATCCTCTGGCCGGCGATTTCAGTCTATTGAAGGGATCTCCATGCATCGACAAGGGAAAAAAAGCTAAAAATCTGATCCTGGACTACCATGGCAGACGGCCCGACATAGGGGCCTACGACAACGGAGCACTTATCCAGGGCCTTCCTTTCAGGTACAGAGCTCCCGATGCAAAGGTGCCATACAGGGAGTTGCCCCGGATTACGCGCATGCATATGGAGGATGATAAGCTCAGTATATGGTTCTCGCTCCCCATGGATGGCTTCTCCCTGAAACTGCCCGATAAATGGCTGAAACACGGAAACCAGCTCTATCCCCTGGAATACAAAGCGCTGTCGGATGATCTCTACTGCCTCACTTTGAAGGGCAAGGATCTGCCTGCAGCAGATTCTTTCGGCCTCAGCACCATGGAGTTAAAACTCTCCCAATGGCCCAAAGATTTGCAGGGCCACAGGCTTAGCTCCTGGGC
>JAUVIT010000098.1 GCA_030592605.1 Bacteroidota bacterium | reverse complement strand
TTGGATATGTTGTGGACCTTGGCTTCAGCTTCAGCCACCAGGTCAAATATGGCAAGTGATTTCTGCTTGATGCCTTCTGATAAGCTGCTGTTGTTAATCAAGGCTTCAATATGGCTGAGGTGTCTGTGTTTCTCATTTTCCGGATGGTCCACCACCACAGTAACTTTTGTGCCGCTGATCCCCTTTCGCATATCGGATTTCACCTCCAAGCGGAATCCTTCGATATTCAGTTTCGCAAGCTCCTTTTCCAGGTGTTCCGCATCCACGCCCAGGTCCACAAGGGCCCCCAGGTTCATGTCCCCGCTAATCCCTGCAAAACAATCGTAATATAATATCCTCTTCATATAACACTCCTCTAACTTTCTGACTATATAACTGTCTAACCAGGAACTATTTCCCTATACTTCGATTTAACTTTCCTGACACCAGACCCTCCTCATCAATCACCACTTCAGGGAATCCAATCTCCCGGATCTTCTCCACTACGGAAGACTTCATTTCCAATAACCTGGGGACTTCCTCCCTTCGAACCTCTATCTTCCCATGATCCCCGTAATGACGCACACGCACATCCTCAAAGCCAAAACTATTCAGCAAATTCTCTGCCTCCTCAATCTCCACCAGCTTCTTCTTTGTAATAGAATGGGCATAGGGTATCCTGGAACTCAGGCAGGGACTGGCCGGTTTATTCCAGTTGGGAAGTTCAAAATTCCTGGCTATCTCCCTGATTTCCTCCTTGGTGATTCCACAGTCGGCCAGCGGGGAAAGCACCTCGTATTCTGTTGCAGCCTTCATGCCCGGACGGTAGTCCCCGTAATCATCTGCATTGGTACCGTTTAATACCGGAAAACCGGGATACTTTTTACTGATGGACCCCAAATCGGTATAAAGATGATCCTTGCAAAAATAGCAACGATCCACCGGGTTCTTATTATATCTATCATCCTCAAGTTCCTTGGTTTGGATGACCTCCAGAATGATATCAAACTGTTTGCAAAAGGATTCGGCCAGCTGCAGATCCTTTCTTTTCAGACTTTCAGAATCTGAGATTACTCCGATGGCCGCCGCTCTGCCCTGCCATTTCCTGGCAAGAAAAAGCAAGAGTGAGGAATCGATCCCCCCTGAAAATGCCACAATGGATCCCGGCTGCTCTCTGAACCATTTCTCAAGCTTCAACAACTTCCCTTCCGTTTCTCTTTTCATTGCTTCCTGTTTAATCAAATCTGCTCATAGTCAATTTCCCGTGCTGGATCCCCTTTTCCGAAATGAGTTTCTCAGCCAGTTCGGTGAGTCGAGCAGAGATCCCGTTCAAGGCGACTACCTCCATGCTATACTGTTCATTCAGGGTAAAGCGCTGTACAGATAAAATCTCTTCGCTGTACTGCAGCTGGATATCTCCCAGGTGGTTGGCAATGTCGCGCTTATGGTGGTCATAGACCAGGGTCACCGCTCCGGCTACCCGGTTGTTGCATTGCCACTTCTTCTCCACTATATGCCGGTTCACCAGATGACGTAGTGCCTGGGAACGGTTGGAAAATTTATTTTCCTGTACATATTCATCCAGCGCATCCAGCACGTCCTTCTCAAATGACACTCCAAATCGTACGACCGACATCGTGTTACTATTTTATACAAAGGTGTTAACAAAGGCAATATAGGGAATTTTTATGAAGCTCAAAAGCCTCTTACTTGACTTCTCCAGTTTGAGGTTGTAACTTGCACTGAATCATAATACTTAAGCATCATGTCAGACAGCGTTTACAAAATCATCGAGCTGGTTGGTTCCAGCACAGTCTCATGGGACGATGCAGCCAAAAATGCCATCATTAAGGCATCAAAATCTCTAAGGGACCTACGCATTGCAGAGGTGGTGGCCCAGGACATCCATCTGAAGGACGGAAAGATTGATTTCTACCGGACCAAAGTAAAACTCTCTTTTAAATACGAAGCATAAATTAGATTTTCCGGGGCCCTGATAAGGCCCCGGATCACTTTTCTTACTCGTACCTGAGGCTCGTTACCGGGTTGGCCCTGGCGGTTCTTAAAGCATGAAACATCACGGTAGCCAGCGCTAAGAACACGGATAGCACAAATACAATCATAAACACCGGAATCCTTAGCTCGGCGGAGTAAGTGAAGTACTGGAAGAGTTTCCACAATCCAAGATAGGCAAGCGGCAGGGCTATGAGGTTGGAGATTATTACCAGCTTAATAAATTCGGAGAGCAGCAGCCTTATCACTGATCCTGTTTGGGCGCCCATCACTTTGTGTATGCCCATCTCTTTGGTCCGCCTGCTGTTATTGAACTGTGCAAGCCCTATCAGTCCCATGATAGCTATGAAAATGCCAATACCCGAGAAGAGCTTAAAGACAAGTTTTATAGCATCAGAATTATCCAGCATCGCGTAATCGTAATTGTTTACATAATCGTACTCCAGTTCATATCCCGGATTATGTTCATGGAATACCTCTTCAAGAGAAGAAAGTTGCTTTGAGGAAGTCCCTGAAACTACCCTTACAAACAGGTACTTCTGAACCGGTTCATAGACATAGATCAATGCATCGTTGGAAAAAGCATCTGTTTGTAAAGGATAGAAACAGATATCATCGGTAACCCCAAGGATAATGCGATCATTTCCCCACAAGTACATCTCCCGGCCCACCGGATCCTCCCACCCCAAATAGTCCACCAGGGATCGGTTCACCACCACATAACTGTAATTCAAAGTATCACGCTCTTCACTGTAAAAGTCACCCTCCTGGAGTTCGATATCAAAGGTGGAAAGAAAGTCGGGACTGACTCGGATGACCCTGGCAAGTTTGTTGTGGTCACCATCACGTTCCCCCCAGTCTATCTGTCCGTTATTGACCTGCACCGGAATATCAGATGCCGAAGAGACCGCTTTCACAAAAGAGAGATCCACCAGCTCCTCTTTGATGACCGGGTAATTGTCCCACACCTTTCCTTTGGTCCGGATATAGAGCACATCCTCGCGATTAAATCCCAGGTCGGCATTCCTCATATGGGAAAATTGCCTGCTAATGAAGATGGAGGCTGTGATAAAAAGGATTGAAAAGGCAAACTGGATCACAATCAGCACACGCCTTGATCTGGCGCCCCGAGGGCCCTGAATTCCCTTCCCGGAGAAAAAAGCCAGAGGTTGGTAACCCGAAATTTTGAAGGCTGGATAGAGCCCGGCCAGCAAACCGGTCAGCAGGAAGATCCCCACAATCTGCAGCCAGAAGCCCAGGTCCTTTGGAATATCCTCCTGGTAAACATCAAAAGAGCGAAAGGCAGAGCCTGCCAGGTGCTCCGCGATAAAAAATCCGAGGTATAATGCCAGTAACAGGAGAATGTATGATTCGCTCATAAACTGGAGCACCAGTTGACGCCTGCTGGCTCCTGCACTTTTCCTGATGGCGATCTCCTTTAACCGCATGGAAGAACCAGCGGTGGAAAGGTTAATAAAATTGATGCAGGCAATAAGCAGGATCACCACCGCCATGATCACGTTGATCAGATATCCGATCCAGTTCTGGTTCTCACCAAACAGGTGCATGCGGTCAAAACGATCCAGGAAAAAATAAGATTCAAAATCATCATCGAAGTGCTCATCCACATGGAGGTTGATGGCTTGATTCAGTTTTACCAGGTCGCTCCCTGCGGCCAGTTTGAAATTATTGAAGTACATGGTTCCCCCGTATTCATTCATTGGGTATCCCATCTCCTCCATTACATGGAATCCCAGCAGAGCTTTAAACTGATAGGAGGAAGCGACCGAAGGATCAGCTGCAACAGCCACTACGGTAAAGTACCCTCCCTCCCCAATTTTGATCTGCTTGTTCAAAGCTTTTTCATCCCCAAAAAGTTTCTTTGCCAGACTCTCTGTGATCACAATGTTGTCCCTCGCCCTGAATAACTCATCCGTATCTCCTTCAAGCAGGGGAAAGGTGAAAAAACTAAAGAAGTTGCTGTCCACCATGATCACTTGACTTTCATCGAAGTACTTCATAGGCACATCCACATCTGCCTCTTTTACAGGAATTCCCAGTTCAAACTCCATGGCTTGGCTGACCTGGCAGCTACTTTCAATTTCCGGATAGAGCTCATTCAGCACTCTTGCGTATACTCCTCCTGTCCTCTGGGAGGTATAATCCGAATTATTCATGGTTAGCCTGATATTCAAGACATACATTTTGTCAATATCCTCGTGAAATTTGTTAAATCCTGAATCGAAACGGATCCAGCCAAGCAGGGTCAGGAATATCCCGAAACCGATGGCCATGCCAATCAGGTTGATTAAGGTGATCACTTTGTTTCTCCAGAGGTTACGGAGTGCGCTTAGAAGGTAATTTCGAATCATCAGTTCATCTTTTCCCCTTTTAATGACAATATTGTGCCACAACGCATATCATGCTGAATTATTGCGCTTTAACTATATTTTTCATTATACTAGTGTCGGAAATTCCGACACATCGTGTGCATGAATCCAACAATGTCTTAAATTTACATCAAACTGCATGAAAAACTCATAGATGGCCAGGAAAGAGGGTTCCATATTGATTGTGGATGACAACAGCGACCTGTTGATCGCTCTCAGGCTAATTTTGTCTCGCACTTTCAGCACCATCGACACCCTGAGAAATCCCAACCTGATCCTCTCCACCCTGGAGAAACAGGCCTACGACATCATCCTGCTGGATATGAATTTTAAGGCTGGACAGAACACCGGCAACGAGGGAATTTTCTGGATGAATAAGATTATGGAAAAGGACCCGGATGCCACAGTGGTTTTTATCACCGCATATGGTGATGTGGAGCTGGCCATTAAATCCATGAAAGAGGGGGCAGTCGATTTTATAATGAAATCCTGGGACGAACAAAAAATCCTATCCACCCTCCAGAGTGCATACGAACTGAGAAAAAGCAAGATGCAGGTATCTCTGCTTAAAAAGAAGCAGGCCCACCTTTCCGCTGAACTGGATAGGGACCATTCGGTTTGTTACTGCCACTCCGCTTCCATGAAGAATTTAGATATGTTGGTGTCTAAAGTAGCTGCCACAGACGCCAGTGTATTGATTCTGGGAGAGAATGGAACAGGAAAAGAAGTGGTGGCCAGGGATATACACAGGCTTTCCGGAAGAAAGAATGAAATTTTTATGAAGGTCGACCTGGGAGCTATTCCAGAAACCTTGTTTGAAAGCGAGCTCTTCGGACATGTAAAAGGAGCTTTTACCGATGCCGGTGAGGATCGGGATGGCCGCTTTGTAATCGCTTCGGGCGGGACCCTCTGCCTGGATGAGATCGGCAACCTCCCACCTGGATTGCAGAGCAAGCTGCTTTCGGTCATTCAGAACAACGAAGTTTACCAGGTGGGATCTTCCATTCCTAAACCCATAGATGTGCGGATCATTTCGGCTACCAATATGCCCCTTCAAAAGATGATCGAAGAGAAGTCCTTCAGGGAGGACCTCTACTACCGGATCAACGCCATTGAACTGGAGATCCCTCCACTCAGGGACAGGAAAGAGGATATTCCAATACTGGCGGCTTTCTTTTTGAAGAAGTATAGTGATCATTATCAAAAAGCGGGACTAAAACTTTCAAGCAAGGCCAGGGAGCAATTGATGTCACACGCCTGGCCAGGAAATATCCGGGAACTGGAGCATGCCATTGAGAAAGCAGTGATTCTTTCGGAAAAGGGTCTTATTTCCCAGCTTACACTCACTCCCAGCTTGGACAGCAACAAGACAACCCTTACCACTACTTCACTAAACCTGGAGGCCCATGAGAGAATGGTAATTCAGCAGGCATTAAAGGAGCAGCAAGGAAATGTTAGCGCTGCAGCAAAGGTACTGGGAATCAATCGATCGACCCTTTACCAGAAAATGAAAAAGTATGGTATTTAGCCGATTCATATGGTCCATCCTGGCCTTTGTAGCGGCCATTGTACTGACTGCCCTTGGCCTGGGAATCTACCTTCAGAAGCCTGACTACCCGGTGACCAACTCTTTGTTTGTGCTAGCCCTGATCCTGGAAACTGTAGCCCTGCTATGGTATCTCACCCGAATCAGACGGGATCTCTTAAAGTTGATTAATGCCCTCGTAAACGAAGATCCAAGCATGCAATTTTCAAGAGTACGCAGAGATCCCTACTTCAATGCCATCCATGCGGGATTTAACGCACTGATCAGCGATTTCAGATTGGTCAGGCTCGACCGTGAAGCCGAGCAGCGCTTCTTCGAAGAGACGGTTAACCATGTGCAGTTTGGCCTGGTGGCCTTCAATGAAAATGGAGAGGTAAGGATGATAAACCGCGCTTTCCTGGAGCTTTTCGGAATCACCGCTTTGGATCGCCTGGATGTTCTGGAAGATGTAGCACCTGGTTTACCCGCTTTTTTCAAACAGTTCACGCCAGGCAAAGAGACTTTAAAGAAAATAGCCCTTCCGGATGGCCAGCACCACCTGATCTTCCTCGCCTCCGGCTTTATGCTTAAAGGTGAGAAGATTACCTTGCTTTCAGTACGTGATATCAGCAGGGAAATGGTCCGGAATGAACTGGATGCCTGGCAGAAATTACTGAGGGTATTGCGGCATGAAATACTTAACTCACTCAGTCCTATCAAACTGATCGCTGGCAACCTCTCAGAGAGACTCCAGCCAGAAGGGGAACTGATTCCACTTGAACGACTTTCCGAAAAAGAGACCGCCGACATCAAAATGGGACTGGATACCATCCACCGGCGCGCTTCAGGACTCTC
>JAUVIT010000117.1 GCA_030592605.1 Bacteroidota bacterium | reverse complement strand
GAATTCTTAAATGGGCCCTTTTACTGGTAGGTATCGGATTCGGACTGTTTATTGGAAGTGTCCTTGACGCCTATACCAGCATTCCTGAGGAACCAGCTTATTTTGCTGCGGCACTCTTCTTTGGAGGTGCGGGACTGTTCGCTGCCTTCCTGATCTCTAAAAGGGCTGAAGATAAGAACTAGCAACACCCTTAATCGCTCAATACAAAGACCCTTTCGGAAGAGAGGGTCTTTTTTTAGATAAAAAAAGCCCCCCGTAAAGGAGGGCTTCATACAACAAACAGCGCTTAAAATTATCCGCATTTGGAATGACCGCAATCTGTACAGATTAAGCAGCCCTCCTGGTAAATGAGGTTTTTAGAATTGCACTCTTCACACTTTTGTCCCGGTTTGGCTTTAGTGCCATCAGGAATATATTTTTTCAATGATCGCAACACTCCTGCACTCCAGGTGTTGATTGATTCATTATCCAGGCGCAGTGAAGAGATCAGGTTGATGGCATCCACCACAGGCATTCCGTGCCTCAGTACACCGGAGATTAACTTGGCATAGTTCCAGAATTCACTGTTGAACTGATGCGACAGCCCCCCCATGGTCACCTTGTAACCATACTTATCTACATACTGGAAGTCATAACGCTTGGCGCCATCTTCTCCTTTAATTTTCAAAATTTTTCCTTTGGTTACTTTGGAAGGAATGGGGAAGGTGTCTTCCTCCTTGCGGCCGGTAAAGATCTCATATGGTTTATTGTCCAGCAAACCAACAAAGGCTATCCAGTCCTCCTCGTTGTTTTTAAACCTCAGAATTTCGGCGTCCAGAGCTTTGGGACGCTTAATGGGGAACTGTGTATCCTTATCTGTTTTCTTATCGTTAGCCAGTAATACTCCTGCTCTGGAGCCATCACGATAGACAGTCACTCCCTTGCAGCCACTCTCCCATGCCTTCACATAGAGTTCACCAACAAGGTCCTCCTTGGCATCCGAAGGCAGGTTGATGGTAACACTGATGGAATGATCGACCCATTTCTGGATGGCTCCCTGCATCTTTACCTTCTTCATCCAATCCACATCATTGGAGGTAGACTTGTGGTAGGGAGACTGCTTGACAAGCTCCTCCACATCACTGTCGCTTAAACTTTTCACCTCTTCAGGATCCATCCCGTTTACCTTTAACCAGGTCAGGAAGTTGTGGTGAAACACATTGTACTCCTCCCAGCTGTCTCCCACCTCATCCATGAAGGTCACATTGGCATCCTTGTCGTTGGGATTCACCTTTCTGCGACGCTTGTAAACCGGTAGGAATACCGGTTCAATTCCGGAGGTGGTCTGAGTCATCAGGCTGGTGGTTCCGGTGGGTGCGATGGTCAGCAAAGAGATGTTCCTTCTCCCATGCTGTTTCATCTCTTCCAAAAGTCCCGGATCCTCTTTCCCAAGCCTGTTTAGGAAGGGATTGTCTTTTTCCTTATTATAATCGAATACCTCAAAGGGTCCGCGTTCCTTAGCCATGTTGACTGAAGAACGATAAGCCTCCAGTGCAATGGTTTTGTGAACCTCTACAGAAAAGTCAATGGCATTCTCGCTTCCATACTGTAAGCCCAGTGCAGCCAGCATGTCTCCTTCTGCAGTGATTCCAACACCAGTCCGTCTGCCTTCCAGCGCTTTTTTCTTTATATTTTCCCAAAGGCTGATCTCAACTCTTTTTATCTCCTCATCCTCGGGATCTGCATAGATCTTATTCAGAATGGCATTCACCTTCTCCAACTCCAGGTCGATGATATCATCCATGATGCGCTGGGCCAGGCCTACATGCTTGCGAAATTTCTCCCAATTAAACTTGGCTTCAGCTGTAAATGCTTCCTCCACATAGCTGTATAGGTTGATGGCCAGTAAACGGCAACTGTCGTAGGGACAGAGGGGAATCTCACCACAGGGATTGGTGGAGACGGTCTTGAAACCCTGATCAGCATAGCTGTCGGCCACCGATTCGCGGATGACGGTATCCCAGAACAGGATCCCAGGCTCAGCAGATTTCCATGCATTATGCACTATCTTTTGCCATAGTGTTCCTGCGTCTATCTTTTTAGTGTGGGTGGGTTCGTCCGACTCGATGGGGTATTGCTGTGTGTAGGTAGTTCCATCAACCACCGCTTTCATAAACTCATCGTTTATCTTTACCGAAACATTGGCTCCGGTCACTTTTCCGGACTCCATCTTGGCATCAATAAAGTGCTCGGCATCGGGGTGCTTCACTGAAATACTCAGCATCAAAGCTCCTCTTCTTCCATCCTGGGCCACTTCCCTGGTAGAATTGGAATAACGCTCCATAAACGGGACAACACCAGTAGAGGAGAGGGCGCTGTTCAATACCGGGCTGCCTGAGGGCCTGATGTGAGACAGGTCATGACCCACGCCGCCACGTCGTTTCATCAACTGCACCTGCTCCTGATCAATTTTCATAATCCCGCCATAGGAGTCGGCATTACCATCGTGACCAATCACAAAACAGTTGGAGAGACTGGCAATCTGAAAATTATTTCCTATCCCCGTCATGGGCGATCCCTGAGGGACAATGTACTTGAATCCCTGCATCAGCTCAAAGAGCTCTTTTTCGGAGAGGGGATTGGGGTATTGTTTCTCAATGCGGCCGATCTCGGATGCCATCCTTCGATGCATGTCATCGGGGGTAAGTTCATACATATTACCCTGTGAATCTTTTAAAGCGTATTTATTAACCCAAACCCGGGCAGCAAGTTCATCTCCTTCAAAATATTTCAGAGAGGCTTTAAAGGCTTCATCTAAACCGTAGGTCTGTTTAAGCTTTGCTCCCTCAGATTTTACTGCATCCTTCTCTCTTTTGAGCGCGTGATCAACAAACATCAGGTTCTTTTGTGGTACTGCCTTTTCTGCCATTCTCTTCTTAAATTTTAATCTTCTGGGTGTGTGCCAATCTTAAACACACAAATTAGTCATTGGGTTTACGCTTATCAATCCCTAGTTATTAAAAGCTATTAACAACTGTGTAACTGGCTATTTATCAGCCTTTTACGAAATCCCACCCCAAAAACAGAGGGAAAAAGGTCCCCCTTTGCATGTGAAAAAATCAATGATTCTTTTACTAAAAGGTTATGAAAACGGGGTCCTAAATTGATACAGATTCCGGGAAATGAAATTAAGAAGAATTCAGTAGCGGAATGACCGATTTTCATTCCATTTATCAACAAGAAATTAACGTTTTAGCTAACTCAATGAGAGGCAGACAGATGAGAAAAATATGGAAAAATAAGCAGCCGAGACCGCTGTATCTTTCTTATATACTGTTATTTATCCCTGCGCCTGGAATTTTTCTCATTTTAACAATCCTACTGTTCATGCGGGATTGCTGATCCCTCTGCGAAGTGAAAAAAAAGTGCTTAGAGGATGTTAAAAAAGGGACGCTCCAAAAAAAGGAGCGCCCCTTTGTAAAAATTCATCCTTTTGCCCGCTTAAAATCGGTAGGCAATGCTGAAGTTCCAGGTGAATCCGTTTCCGAAATATACCCTGTTGTCCATATTCACACCTTCCCATTCTGCTTCCCCGGCTTCAGGGTGAATGTTAGTGTCAGATTGTGAAAGAAACTGCTTGTTCAGAATGTTATTGGCATTAAACCTGAAGTTCAAGCTGTTACGATTCTTCAAATAGAGCTTATAAGAGATTCCTCCATCCAGTATTCCAAAGGAAGGAAGCTCCAGGGAACCATCGTGATCTTCTTCATCGAAACTTTCAGGATCGATTGCAGCATAGAGCCTGTCATAAAAACGATAGTCAAGGTCTACAGAGAGTCCTTTCACAATTTTATAGGTTCCTAACAATCCGAAACTGGTCTGGGCAGCATTTCCCACCTTGACGTCATCCAGGTACAGAATCATATCGCCACCTCCAATTGGATTGCGATCTTCATCATAGAGACGAGCTGTCACGTCACCGGCATAGTTCCAGAAACCAATGGAAGCAAAACCACGAATGGAGAGGTTCCGTATGGGTTTGGCTTCAAATTCAAGTTCCACACCGCTATGGGTCTCAGCAACATTTTCGAAAATTGCTACATCATCACGTTCCCCATCACCATCAAAGTCTCCGCCCTGACGAATCTGGCGATCAGTCCAACCGGTATAATATGCATTCAGATCCACATCCAGATAGGCACTTCTGAAACCGTAACCAGCTTCCAGGCTCAGAACACCTTCGTTACCCACATATTCGTTCACATCATTCTGGTAATTCAGGAATAGATCGTCAAAGAAAGGCTGACGGGAGTAGTAACCAGCATTCACAAATACATTGTGATTATCGGTGAGGTTGTAGTTGGCTCCTGCCTTCAGGTTGTACCCTGGATGACGCAGCTTCTCTGAAACTTGTAAATCGGGATCGGAGTAAGACATATAGTCAAAACGCTGGTAAGACTGGGTGGAAACAGCAGCCTGTACAAAGGTTGAGAGCTTACCAGTCTTGTATTCCAGCTGACCGAAGGCTCCCATATAGGAGATGCGCTCGGTGTTGTAATAGTCCAGTTTATCATCGGTCTCTCTGTTTCTGTCTGTCCAGAACAGATAAGGGCTTGCTTCATGCTCCTGGGTATAAACCTGGCCTCCCGGGAAGGTCTCCTGGAATCCATCTCCATTGTAGTTATCATCCCAGTATCCGTCAAGTCCCCAGAGGTTATCTACCAGCCTGAAGTGCGAACCATAGTAAGTTCTGAGGTCGGTTCCCACGTTAAAGGAGAGATTCTCATTGATCTCGTGGTTAAGGTTAACCACAGCTCCCAGCCACTTGTGCATATTCATGGAAGCACGTCTGACCGCTGCACCGTCACCATATGATCCAATGGTTTTTCCTGGTATGTGCCAGTCCTCGCTTCCATCATTGACGATGGCCCTGTTATTGGCCTCAGTCCCGTCAAAGTCAAGTTGTCCGTCGGGACCATAATTGTAGTATCCGCTACCATAACCACCGGTTCCGCCACCTGCTCCGGTAGATCCGTAAAATACAGTGGACAGTGAAGACTTATCGCTGATATTCCAGTCCCAGTTCAGGTTAGCCACCGGCTTGTGATAAAAGTTCTCGCGCAGGGAGTACTCCTCGCCCTTATACATTCCCCAGTTGCTATTGTAGCGCTGCTCTTCGTTGGTGATATCACCATCACCATCGCGATCGTAGGAGCTCAGGTTCTTGGTATAGTTCTGATAATGCCACTGTGGTGCACCAGTAACGGAAAAGTTGAATTGATGCTTATCCGAAGGTTTGAATCCAACGGAGAAAAAGTAGGTCTGACCCTGACCCTGGGTTCCGTCGTTGTAACCATTCCCTTGCCAGTGAGAGAGCAGGACGCTGGCTCCCCAACCGTTTTCACCCATTCCTGTGGAGTAGCTGCCTACATACTTCATGTAGCCATCATTTCCAACCATGGCGCTAAAACGTCCGCCCTCAACCATATCTGTTGCCTTGGTAACCACGTTAATGGTAGCACCAACAGAGGAAATGGCCAGCTTGGAGGATCCCAGTCCACGCTGAATCTGAACTGCAGTAGCAATTTCAGTAAGCCCCTGCCAGTTTGACCAGTATACCTTGCCGTCTTCCATGCCGTTTACGGGCTGACCGTTAAACAGCAGTGCCAGGTTCACCTGATCGAAACCACGGATATTGATCCTGGAGTCACCATAACCGCCTGCCTGACTTCCAACATAAACAGAAGGAGTGTTTTTCATAATATCTGGAAATTCCTGGTTCCCTGACTTGGCTATAATCTCGGGCAGCTTGATGGTGGATACGGCCACGGGAGTCTCCCGGTCCTTAGCCACATCAATCACACCATAACCAGTAACCACAACCTCTTCCATGGTGTTTGCGTCCACTTCAAGAATAATTTCTCCTATCCCGGTAGCTGAGCTAAGGTCGAAAGCAATGGTCTGCGCTTCATAACCCATAAATGAGATTACAATTTCACCGGTCTGGGAGCTTGTATTAAGTACAAAACTACCTTCCGCATTGGTGATGGTCCCATTGGTGGTCCCTGCTTCAACAATATTTGCTCCGGGCAAGCCAGCCTCGGAATCTTCATCTATTACAGTTCCCCTTAATTCCCCCTGACCCATCACAGCCATGGACATTGCCACAGCAGCAAAAGAGAGTAACAATCGTTTCATTTTTTTCATAGAATTTAGTTTTTAAATATGGAATGCTAATTTATAAGAATGCCAGTATAATCACATTAAAAAACCTTTAAGCTTTGCTTGAGATTTTGCTT
>JAUVIT010000319.1 GCA_030592605.1 Bacteroidota bacterium | reverse complement strand
TTCTAAGCGGGACAGAAAGAACTGAAAGAGATGGATACAAGGAGCCAGTTGTATGTATGTCCTATACCATCAAGCAAGCAGATGTTATTTATGAAGAAAATTATGGCTCTGAAGCCTGGATGAGTTCCCCCTTCGAAAGCAAGTATGCAGATGCTAATCTGGCCATTGAAAACTGGATGACCAAAGCCTTTGAAAGCACTTATGCAGAAGCAGAGCTGAGCATTGAAAACTGGATGACAAGCCCCTTTGAAAGCACTTATGCAGAAGCAGAGCTGAGCATTGAAAACTGGATGACAAGCCCCTTTGAAAGCACTTATGCAGAAACAGAGCTGAGCATTGAAAACTGGATGACTGCCGCCTTTTAGGCGATCAGATCAGACCTTGTATCCGTCTATCTTAAAAGGGTGCCGCTCCGTCAAAACCGTTGTTCATTCCAATATCATTATTGGCCAGGCCTTCTCCCTCTTTATTCATCTTGGATGAGATGGTGAAACCGTTCTCATCATCATCGACCATGGCAAGGGTATCGTCCATGTCCACAAACTTGGCAAACTCACGAACGAATTTCAGGTGGATATCGCCCGTGGGACCATTTCGGTGCTTGGCCACAATAATCTCAGCAACCCCTTTAAGTGAGTTACCTTCCTCATCCACATCAATGCCATAATATTCGGGCCGGTGTATAAAAAGCACAAGGTCGGCATCCTGTTCAATCGCACCTGATTCCCGAAGGTCAGAAAGCTGCGGGCGCTTGTTCCCGGAACGCATTTCCACACTTCGGTTCAGCTGAGATAGCGCGATAATGGGAATATCCAGTTCCTTGGCGATACTCTTCAGAGAGCGGGAAATATTACTTACCTCCTGCTCCCTGTTACCCGAATCCTTCGACCCGGTCATCAACTGAAGGTAGTCGATCACAATGGCCTGAATATCATACTTCTGCTTTAACCTTCTGCTTTTGGCCCGGAATTCAAATATGGAGATGGCAGGAGTGTCGTCCACATAGACCGGAGCCTTCTCCAGGTCCTTTATCTTATACTCCAGCTGCTCCCACTCATAATTCTCCAGCCGGCCCGTCCTGATCTTGTCCGAGGCCAGTTGAGTTTCACCAATTATCAGACGGTTCACCAGCTGGATGGAGGACATCTCCAGGGAGAAAAAGGCCACCGGCCGATTGTGGTCCACCGCCATATTCCTGGCCATGGAGAGTGCAAATGCAGTTTTCCCCATGGAAGGTCGGGCTGCCAGAATTATCAGGTCCGATTTCTGCCAGCCGGAGGTAAGGCGGTCGAGGCGTGTAAATCCCGATGGAACCCCGCTCAAACTATCTTCTCTTTTCCCTGCCTCTTCGATCTGTTCCAGGGCAGTTTTTATCAGGTTGTTAAGTTTTATTGTCTCCTTCTTAATATGCCCCTCGGCAATATTCAGCAGCTCCCTTTCAGAAAAATCCAGGAGGTCATCCACATCCGAACCTTCATCAAAAGCGCGTTCCTGAATATCGGAGCTTACCCGGATCAGCTCCCGCTGAATAAATTTCTGGGCTACAATCCGCGCATGGTACTCCAGGTGGGCAGCAGAACCAACACGTGAAGTCAATTGGGAAATATAAACTGCACCACCAACCGCTTCAAGCTTTTCAATCTTTCGAAGCTCCTCAGTGACCGTAAGCAAGTCGATGGGCTTCTCCTCCTGAGAAAGCGACGTTGCGATTTCATAGATAGTCTGGTGCGATTCCTTATAAAAACTACGTGGTTCCAGGATATCAAGTACCGAAAGGATGGCGTCCTTTTCAAGCATAATGGCTCCAAGAACAGCTTCCTCCAGGTCCAGGGCCTGAGGAGGAATTTTGCCATAGTCCATGGCAATGGCGGGATTCTTTTTCGGGGTGCTGTACTGTTGCTTAGCCATAAAAATCTGATTTGGGCTGTAAAGGTAAGAATCCACTCACAGCGGTTCTTTGCCCCCCCTGTTAACTTTTGCACATGGCCTCCAAAGTTTTAATTAACAAATGTTGAAAAATGCCATATCTTTATAATACATGATATACTTTTCACCTGCCAAGATCAACCTGGGATTACAGATCCTCAAACGAAGAGACGATGGATTTCATATGCTCCGTTCAGTGATGTATCCCACTGGTCTATGTGATATCATAGAAATCAATCAGCTCTCCGCGGAGGATATTCCGGTCCGCTTCTCACAATCCGGAATTCGCTTTGAGGCCGATTTGGAGAAGAATCTCTGCATGAAAGCCTGGAAATTAATGGCATCTGACCGGGACCTTCCCCCTGTGGCCATTCACCTGCACAAACAGATTCCTGTTGGGGCTGGCCTGGGAGGAGGATCTTCCAATGCCTCCACTGTTTTAAAAGCACTGAATCAAATAGCAAGCTCCCCTGCATCAGCTGAGAAATTGGCAGAACTGGCAGCTCAGTTGGGAAGTGATTGTCCCTTCTTTCTGAATGAGCTTCCTATGATGATGGAGGGCCGGGGTGAAATTCTCAGCCAGGTGAATGTATCGCTTGACAAGCTACACCTTGTTTTACTGTTTCCAGGAATTCATATTTCCACTGCTGAGGCTTATGGTGCTGTCTCTCCCTTCGTACCGGATTTGCACCTCAAACAATTAATCGAAACACCCATGGATAGATGGAAGGGCTTAATAATTAATGACTTTGAAAAAAACACCCTGATTAAATACCCTCTGCTCCTGACCTTAAAGCGCTCCCTTTATGAAGCCGGGGCAATATACGCATCCATGAGCGGTAGTGGTTCTGCGCTTTATGGAATTTTTGAAACACCTCCTAAACTTCCTGAAGAAGTCCGGAAGTATAAAATCTGGAAGGGGCCGGCCTAATCCATCTCAATAAGCAGGTGAGCCCTCGAGACCATTTCTCCTTCGCTCACATGGATCTTCATGACCACACCATTAATGGGTGAAAGCACCTCGTTTCGCATTTTCATAGCTTCCAGGATCAGGAGGGGTGTACCGGCAGCTACCTTTTCCCCCTCTTTTGCCATTATCCGTTGAATGGTGCCAGGGATGACTGCTTCGATTTTCTTTTCATCGGGCTTCTGCCATAACTCCCTGTTTTTAAATTTGGCAGTAAGCCTGGTGGTATAGATGGCGCTCCCGATCTCCAGCGATTCCATAGGTGCTTTGCTGGCAGGGTTCTTTTTTGAAGGTTTTTCCTTGTTGCTCATGATTAGCTGTTAAAATGGTGGTATCCCATGTTTCTTCATCGGCATTCCCACACTCTTCCCTCCTGAGACATCAAGCGCATGGAGCAGTGATTTCCTGGTTTCCCAGGGTTCGATGACAGAATCAATATATCCCT
>JAUVIT010000151.1 GCA_030592605.1 Bacteroidota bacterium | reverse complement strand
CCACTGTATTTTTATCCAGATCGGCCATGGCGTCTTCTGCAATCTTCCGCAACCTGGCTTCAGTATAACGCATGGCAGCCGGGCTGTCTCCGTCTACGGAACCAAAGTTCCCCTGTCCTTCCACAAGTGGATAACGAAGTGACCACTGCTGTGCCATCCTTACCATGGCATCATATACGGATGTGTCACCGTGTGGGTGGTATTTACCCAGCACCTCTCCTACTATTCTTGCTGATTTTTTATAGGATCTGTTTGAATAAATTCCCAGTTCCGACATCCCAAAAAGGACCCTTCTGTGAACCGGTTTCAAACCATCTCTTACATCAGGTAAAGCACGTGAAACAATCACCGACATCGAGTAATCGATGTAAGCAGATTTCATTTCCTCCTCAATGTTAATTCTCAGTATTTTCTCTCCGTCCGCCATCTAAATATAACTAATTAATTATCAGTGTCTTACACATTGATTATCTACACATATTTATAACACACGAAAATACAAATTTCCACCCTAATAACCTTGGTTTTATTGGGCTTTTATTAACATAGAACTGTTTATAATAGATGGGTGTTTAATTGATATTCTCAAGCCTTATTAGTTACTTTGCCGTATGGATGCACAGTTTTCACAAAGGATAAAGGACGTACTTGGATATAGCAAGGAAGAAGCCGTCAGGCTGGGTAACTCTCATATAAGCGTAGAACACCTTTTTCTCGGGATTCTGAGAGATGGTGAGGGGCTTGCAATAGATGTACTCGTCGTGCTTGGAGTTGAGCTATATGACCTCAGAATGGCCATTGAAAAGAATATTCGAAACGACCAGCCATCTACGGTCACAGATCCTGATAGTCTACCCCTCCTTAAGAGCGCAGAGAGGATATTGAAGCTTACCCACCTTGAAGCACGTTCCATGAAAGAAAAGACCATTGATACCAACCACCTGCTGCTGGCCATCCTCAAGGATGATAACAACTATGCTACCAGGTATCTGGTTGAAAACGATATTAGCTACAATAAAGTTAAACAGGAGATCTCTGAGTCCCAACCTGAAAACCAGGCAGACTTCCCCGGTGATGAGGATGAAGAGGGCAAAGGACCCTTCGGTGGCGGAGGACAACAGGGAGGCTCTAAAGGCAGCCCGGGTGCCTCTCAGAAAAGCAGTTCCGATACCCCGGTACTGGATAATTTTGGAATTGACCTCACCAAAGCTGCCGAGGAGGATCGCCTTGATCCAATCGTTGGCAGGGAGATTGAAATCCAGAGGCTGGCGCAGATTCTTAGCCGCCGCAAAAAGAATAACCCTATCCTTATCGGGGAACCTGGTGTGGGAAAATCGGCCATCGCCGAGGGCCTGGCACTGCGGATCATTCAACGCAAAGTGAGTCGTGTGCTGTTTGACAAGCGTGTGGTTACGCTTGATCTGGCCTCTATCGTTGCCGGAACCAAGTACAGGGGACAGTTTGAGGAGCGCATGAAAGCGATTCTTAACGAACTGACAAAAAATCCCGCCATCATACTGTTTATTGATGAGATTCATACCATCGTTGGAGCAGGTGGAGCTACAGGCTCGCTGGATGCGGCCAATATGTTGAAACCTGCTCTGGCCAGGGGTGAGATACAATGTATTGGTGCCACTACCCTGGATGAATACAGACAACATATCGAAAAAGATGGTGCCCTGGAGCGCAGGTTCCAGAAGATCATGGTTGAACCCCCCTCTCCGGAGGAAACCATCGACATACTCATGAATATCAAAGAGCGTTACGAGGAGCATCACAATGTGAATTATACAGACGATGCCATAAAAGCCTGTGTCAAGCTGACCCAGCGCTACATCAGCGATCGCCACTTGCCAGATAAGGCCATTGATGCCCTGGATGAGGCCGGCTCAAGGGTTCATATATCCAATATTGTAGTTCCCGATCAGATCGTGGAGCTGGAAAAGGACATTGAAGTGACCAAACAGGATAAGATCCAGGCAGTTAAGAACCAAAACTTTGAAAAAGCTGCCAGTTACAGGGATAAGGAGAAAGAATTGCTGGACAAACTCGAATCCGAAAAGAAGAAATGGGAAAAGGAGCTATCTCAGAACAGGGAGACCGTTGATGAAGAGAAAGTGGCCGAAGTGGTAGCCATGATGACCGGTGTACCGGTACAACGGATCGCACAGGCCGAAGGTGCCAGGCTTTTAAAAATGGCGGATGAACTAAGGGGAAGCGTAATTGGTCAGGATGAAGCAATCAGCAAGGTTGTTAAGTCCATTCAGCGCAACAGGGCCGGTTTGAAGGATCCCAATAAACCTATCGGAACCTTTGTATTCCTGGGCCCCACAGGGGTTGGAAAAACACAGATGGCCAAAGTGCTGGCTCAATATCTGTTCGAATCCATTGACAACCTGATCCGCATCGACATGAGCGAGTATATGGAGAAGTTCTCCGTATCGAGACTGGTGGGAGCGCCTCCGGGATATGTGGGCTATGAAGAAGGTGGTCAACTTACAGAAAAAGTACGCAGGAAGCCTTATGCAGTGGTATTGCTTGATGAAATTGAAAAGGCACATCCCGATGTGTTCAATATTATGTTACAGGTCCTTGACGAGGGACAGCTGACCGATAGCCTGGGAAGGCGAGTTGACTTCAGGAACACCATTGTGATCATGACGTCAAATATTGGAACCCGTGAATTGAAAGATTTTGGACAGGGTGTGGGATTTGCAACAAAAACCAGACAGAATGCAGCCAACGAATATTCCAAGGGCGTGATTCAGAAGGCTTTGAAGCGTGCCTTTGCCCCCGAGTTCCTTAACCGGATCGACGATGTGGTGCTCTTCAACACCCTCACAAGAGATGATATCCATAAGATTATTGATATTGAACTTAAAGGACTCTATGAAAGGGTAGCAACTCTAGGTTTTGGAATCAAACTCTCCGAGGAAGCCAAAGATTATGTCCTTGACAAGGGTTATGACATTCAATATGGTGCCAGGCCCCTGAAGCGTGCAATTCAGAAATACCTGGAAGATCCTATGGCGGAGACGATCATCAAATCTACCATGGTGGAGGGTGATACCATGATGGTCGATTTTGACAAGGAAAATGAGGAGATCACAGTTTCTGTCAAGAAGAAGAAAGCGCTAGCTAAATCCAAAGAAAAAAAGGAGTTACCTGAAGGGAAAAAGGAGCTTCCAGAAGGAAAGAAAGAGTTGCCCGAGGCAGAGAATCCAGCCTAAGCCTCCACCACCACTCCGTAAAGATCAAATTCACCGGCACCGGTAATCTTTACCTGGTAAAAATGACCTATGGATAGTTTCTGATCATCAGCCACAAGAACTTCATTGTCCACCTCGGGAGAGTCATATTGGGTGCGCCCTACAAAAAAGCCCTCTTCGCTCCTGTCGATCAGCACTTTGAATATTTTTCCAATCTTCTCCTCATTCAACTGTAGCGAGATTGCCTGTTGTAGTTCCATAACGGCTCCTGCGCGATCCGATTTCACTTTACCCGCAATCAGGTCCTCGAAATTCTTATAAGCCGGGGTATCCTCCTCGTGTGAATACGGAAATACCCCCAGGCGTTCAAATCTGAATACTTTGATAAAGTCCAATAGCTCGGAAAATGCTTCTTCTGTTTCGCCCGGGAAACCGGTAAGTACAGTGGTTCGTAAAGCGACATCAGGTATCTGCTTACGGAAAAGCTGCAGGAGTTTTTCCAGCTTGGCACGATCGTGTCCCCTACCCATGGCAGAAAGAATCTTATTGTTCACATGCTGAATTGGAATATCCATGTAGTTACAGATTTTCTCTTCCGAGGCCATAAGGTCAATGACCTCCTCCGGAAAGCCGGTTGGATAAGCATAGTGAAGTCGGATCCACTCCAGGTTTTCAATCTTCACAAGTTCCTTCAGTAACTCAGGGAGTGCTCTCTTTCCATAGAGATCAATGCCGTAATTAGTAAGATCCTGAGCGATCAGGATTAACTCTTTTACTCCTTTGTCAACCAGAACCTTACTCTCCTTCACCAGATCTTCAATGGAGATGGATTGCTGAGCACCGCGTATGCCGGGGATGGCGCAAAACGCACAGCTGCGGTTGCAACCCTCGGAAATCTTCAGATAGGCATAATGAGCTGGTGTTGTCAATATTCTTTCATGAAGTAATCTCTGGTCCAGCTTACTCCCCATGGCCTCCAGGATGGCTGGCATTTCCCAAACCCCAAAAAAACCATCTACTTCCGGCATTTCTTTTGTTAGATCCTCCCTGTAACGTTCCGATAGACAGCCCATTACAAATAGCTTATGAAGCCTGCCACTCCGTTTCTCCTCAATATAAGACAGAATGCTATCTACAGATTCCTCCTTTGCATCCAGAATAAATCCACAGGTATTAATAATTACTACCTCTGCAGGTGTATCATAGGCATTGTGAAGTACTTTGTAACCCGAAGCACGGAACTGTGCCAGAAGGTGTTCTGAATCGACCAGGTTCTTGGAACAACCCAGGGTAAGGATATTAACAATCATTATTGGCTGAATAGGCTGTCTACAAACTCATTGCGGTCAAAAATCTGAAGATCCTCCAGTTTCTCACCTATGCCGATGTATTTCACTGGGATCTGGAACTGGTCAGAAATCCCCAGCACTACTCCCCCTTTTGCGGTTCCATCCAGCTTGGTAAGTGCAAGGGCATTCACATCCGTTGCCTTGATAAACTCCCTGGCCTGCTCAAAAGCGTTCTGTCCTGTTGATCCATCCAGAATCAAGAGAATTTCATGGGGCGCCTCAGGAATTACCTTCTGCATCACACGTCTGATTTTGCTTAGTTCATTCATCAGGTTCACCTTGTTGTGAAGGCGTCCGGCCGTATCAATAATTACCACATCGGCATTCTCAGATAACGCAGATGAAAGGGTGTCAAAGGCAACAGAAGCTGGATCGGAGCCCATGTCCTGTTTTACAATTTCTACTCCCACCCTGTCGGCCCATATGCTTAGTTGATCCACAGCAGCTGCCCTGAATGTATCCGCAGCTCCAAGCACTACTTTTTTCCCTGCCTGTTTGAAGTGGTAAGCCAGTTTTCCTATGGTTGTGGTTTTTCCCACTCCATTTACTCCTACCACCATAATAACATAGGGAGTTGTTGGTAATGCATCCTCAAACCCAACTACCAGGCCAGAATTATTCTCTTCCAGAAGCAGAACAATTTCCTGTTTTAAAATTGCGTTTAACTCACTGGTATTAAGAAATTTATCTTTTGAGACACGACTCTCTATCCGTTCAATGATACGCAAAGTAGTATCAACGCCCACGTCGGAGCTAATCAATACCTCTTCAAGCTTATCCAGTACCTCATCATCCACCTGCGATTTTCCAACAACCACCCTGGAAAGTTTCTTAAAGACACTTTCCTTGGTCTTCTCCAATCCCTTGTCGAGATTCTTTTTCTTATCTGAAGTAAACAGACCCATAGTGTAGTTCCTAGTTCCTAGTTAAAAAAAAAAGCTTCCTTAAAAATAAGAAAGCTTTGTGATAATATCT